>CALFNC010000298.1 GCA_937902605.1 uncultured Acidobacteriota bacterium
CGAGGATCTCGCCCTTCTCCACCGAGAAGGTTATGTCGCCGACGGCCTGTAGGCCCCCGAACCGCTTCGAGACGCCGGTCAGCTCGAGCAGACTCACGCGGCCACCTGCTTCGGGTCCTTGTTGTCGGTCCGGCGGTCCCTTCGCCCCTTCGCCTCCAAGATCGACCCTACGATGCCGTTCGGGAAGAAAAGGATGATCACGATGATGAGAACGCCGAAGAAGACCAGGTGACCCGATCCGACGTAGACGCGGAAGCCCTCCGACACGAGGATGTAGATGACAGCGCCGAGCGCCGGGCCCCAGAGCGTCGCCGCTCCGCCGAGCATGGTCACGAGGATCATCATGATGGAGATCTTGCTCAGGTCGAACACGATGCCCGGGTCGATGAAGCCCATGTAGTTCATGTAGAACGACCCGGCCACACCGGTGAAGAAGGCGCTGATCATGAGGGAGATCAGCTTGTACTTGGTCGTGTCGATACCGAGCGACTCGGCCGCGTCCTGGTCCTCCCGGATCGCCAGGAAGTAGAAGCCGAGCTTGCTCTTCATCACGCGGTGGACCGCGAAGATGGTGATCGCCGCGATGGCGAAGATGATGTAGTAGTAGGCACCCTTGTCGTTGAAAGCGGGGAGGAAGAGGATCCCTTCCGCCCCGTTCGTCACCTCTTTCCAGTTGAGGGCGACGAGGCGGAGAACCTCGGAAAGAGCGAGCACCGAAAGCGAAAAGTAGGGGCCGCGCAGTCGGAAGCAGATCCAGCCGATGAAGGTCGCGAGAAGGGCCGCCGCGAGGCCCCCGACGAGGAGCCCCCACCAGGCGGTCGCCGGCGGCTGTCCTGACTTGACGAGGATCGCGGTGGCGTAGGCGCCGGTCCCAAAGAAGGCGGCGTGCCCGTATGAGACCTGCCCCGTGAAGCCGCCGAGGAGGTTCCAGCTCACCCCGAGGACGATCCAGAGCATCGACAGGATGAGCATGTGAAGGATGTAGGGATTCTCGAAGGCCAGCGGGAAGATCAGGACGAGGAGCGCCGGGACGACGAGGAACACGGCCTTCTTGGTCATGCGTGCTCCCTCAGACGCTCGACTTCCCGAGGAGACCCTTGGGCAGGAAGATCAGGACGAGGACGAAGATGACGAAGCCGAAAGCGTCCTTGTAGCCGAGGGAGATGTAGACCGAGCCGAGCGACTCGCCCAAGCCCAGGACCAGGCCTCCCAGGACGGCGCCCGCGATGTTCCCCATTCCGCCGAGGACCGTGATGATGAAGGCCTTCGACGTGAAAGGCCCGCCGATGGCCGGGTAGATATAGTAGACGGGGGCCAGCAGCGTCCCCGCCGCGCCGACGAGGGCCGCTCCCAGGCCGAAGGTGATGTAGGTGATCCGCTTCGTGTTGATCCCCATGATCGCCGCCGCCCGCTTGTCCTGGGCGGTCGCCCGGATCATCCGGCCGATGTCGGTCTTCCCGAGGAAGAGGAACAGCGCCGCGCCGAGGCCGATGGCGATGGCGAAAGCGACCAGGAACGGGAAGTTGAACGAGAGCGAGATCGTCTGGCCGCCCACGTTCACGTCCCAGTAGATCGTCTTCGAGGCGTAGCTGACCGGTACCGACATGTAGTCGGCGGAGAAGATGAGCTGCGCCAGGTTCGACAGGACGATCCCGATCCCGACCGTGAGGAGGACCTGGTTCTGCGGGAGGACCGACTCGACGTCCATGACCGGCGTGATGAGGTACTTCTGGAGCCCTGCCCCGATCAGGAACAGGGCGGGAAGGACAATGAAGAGCGAGACGTAAGGGTCGACGTGGACGAGCGAGAAGGCCAGGTACGTGATGTACATCGCGACCATCATCAGCTCGCCGTGAGCGAGATTGATGATCCGCATCACCCCCATGATCAGGGACATCCCGAGCCCGATCAGGCTGTAGAGACCGCCGAGCAGGATGCCAGCGATCACGACCTGAAGGAACAGCTCGATCTGGCCCGCCAATTGCGGCGTCATGCTTCTCGCCTCCTCGAACCGGTGGTTGGGACGGTCAGCTACTTGCGGTCACGCCACCTGGGAACAGGGTAGACGTACTTCGCCGACGCGGCATCCTTGGGCCAGATCGTCTCGTACTTTTTCTTCTGCACCTGGAGGACGAGGGTCTCCATCCTGTTCTGGTTGGTGAACTGGTCCCATGCGATGAACTTGATCGGTCCGAACGCGGTCATCATGTTCGTCGCGGCCAGGGCGGTCCGGATCGCTTCCGCGGTCCATTCCTTCGCCCGCTTGAGGGTGTCGGCGGTGACGTAGGCTGCCGCGTAGGCCTCGACGCCATGGTAGTCGGGCTCCTTGCCGAACTTCGCCTTGAACTTGTCGAAGAACTCCTTGGCGCCGGGGTACTTCACCTGCGGCGTCCAGAGAGTCGCCGACATGCAGTACTCCGAGGCCTCCGCCGCGTTCTGGAGGAACTCCGGGAGCGTGTGGCCCGCCCCGCCGCCGATGAAGGCCTGCGGATTGATGTCGAGCTCCTTGGACTGCCGCATCAGTAGGGACGCGTCCATCAGGTACGACACCATGTAAACGATGTCGGGCCGCAGGGACTTGACCTTCTGGAGGATCGGCTTGAAGTCGACCGCGCCGGCCTGGTACCCCTCGTCGAGGACGATGTTGATACCCTTGGCCTTGCAGTACTCCTTCATCGCCTTCGAGGTGCTGTTCCCGAAGTCGGTGTTCTCGTAGAGGATCGCGATCGACTTCGGCTTGGCGACCGTCTCGAAGAAGCTGAAGACGCCCATGTTGTAGAGGCTCGACGGCGGGTTGAGCCGGAAGACGTACTTCCAGCCCTGCTGGGTGATCTTGTCTGCGGCCCCGGTGACGACGAGGTAGGGGACCTTGTACTTCTCGGCCACCGCCGCCACCGAGTAGCTGCACTGGCTCGAGTATTCGCCGACGACGAATGGGTACTTGTTGATCGAGACAAACTTCTCGACGATCGCCGTGGCCGTCTCGGCTTTGCCTCCGGAGTCCTGGATGTCGAAGGAGAGCTTGTGCCCCTTGACGCCGCCCTTGGCGTTGATCTCCTCGGCGGCCATCTCGTAGGCCTGTTTCTCCATCTCGCCGAATTTCGCCTCGGCTCCGGTGAGCGGAAGCGGAACTCCGATCTTGACGACCTTCTCCTGGGCCCCCGCGGGCCCGGCCGTCATCGCCAGGGCGGCGACGGCGGCGACGAACGTCTTTCTCATGGTGCCCCCTCTTCTTGAATCGTTACTCGACTAGTAGCTCATCTGAATCGCGAGGGTGAACTCGTTGGTGGAGGTGCCGACGTTCGGCATGAGGCGCTGGTAGGCCCCCTTGAGGTTCAGATTGTTCCCGTAGACGTAGTAGGTCATGCCGGCCATGTACCTCTTCTCGTCCTTCAGGTCGTTGGCGCTGTACTGGCGGCGCTCGTAGCGGCCCCAGGCCGCCGTCTTCACCGCTTCGAAGTACCAGCCCGCTTCCACCGTGAACGTGTTCTGCTTCGGAAGAGCCGTCGTCAGCGTGCCGCCATCGATCGACTGATACCACGTCGTGAACTCGAATCGGCCCGTCTTGAACGGCATGCTCAGGAAGACGTCGCCCGAGTAGAGCTCGTAGTCCCGCTGGACGTCGTATGAGGTTCCGACGGCGAGGATCTTCTTCGTCGTGCCGTTGTACGAGGTCTGGATCGACGTGAAGCCGGGGGTGTACATCTCCCTGTCGAAGAAGTTGTACGAGAGGCGGCCGACGTAGCGGTACGCGTATTTCGAGGTGGCGTCCCGGATGCCCTGGAGGGCGAGCACGCGGTATTCCAGGTGGTCGTCGAGCACAAAGCCACGCACCCCCACGCCGGTATCCCGATTCGAGTTGCCCTGCAACCCGGCAGTGGCGAGGGTGGCATACGCGGACGTGTCGAGCATG
>CALFNC010000299.1 GCA_937902605.1 uncultured Acidobacteriota bacterium
TTGTCCATATCGGCGCCCGGCTTGAGCGAAATTCCGCCGGAGTCGAAGGTAATGCCCTTGCCGACCAGGCCCAGAACCGGGCGGCCATCGTCCCTTGCCGCGCCTTCGGGCTCATAGCGCAGGACAATCAAGGCGGGCGGCTCGGCCGAGATGAAGCCGAGCTGCTTCAGGTAGCCGGGCGTGATCGAGAGCGCGATCGTGTCGCCGATCGCCTCGTGGAAGCCGTCGTTGGCGCTATCGCGGAAGAGGCCGGGCTGCTTGTTATAGGCGCGCTGGTAGAAGTTGTGCCCCAGCTCGTGGTGGACGACGGCGAACTCCTCCGCCGTGATCGCGATACACATCTTGATTCGGAGGTCGTCGACGGCGTCGATATCCCATGCGCTGGCGTGGCAGACGACTTCCCGGTCTCGAGGTTTAGTGAAGAGCGAGCGCTCCCAGAAGGTAGCCGGCAGCGGGGCAAAACCGAGCGAGGTGAAGAAGCGCTCGCCGTACCGGACCATCTCCTTCTCGTCGACCTTCTTCGCCTTGAGGAGCGCCGTCAGGTCGTAGCCCGGGTCGGCGTCCTTCGGTGCGACGAGCGGGTAGATGTTCCCCCACGTCTGGGCCCACATGTTGCCTAGCAGATGTGCCGGGATCGGCCCCTTGGCCGGGACGACGACGTCGCCGTACTGCTTGCGGAGCTGGTGGCGGACGTAGGCGTGGAGCGAGAGGTAGAGCGGCCGCACCTGCTCCCAGAGGCGGTCGACCTCCTTGGCGAAGGCCTCGGGGGACATGTCGTACTTGCTCCGCCACATAGCTCCGGTATCAGCGAAGCCCAGCTCCCGCGCCCCCTTGTTCGACAGCTCGGTCGCCCGGGCGTAGTCGTTCTTCAGCGGCGGGGCGATGGCATGCCATCCCTTCCACAGCTCCAGGAGCTCCTTAGGATCGCGGCTCTCGGCCATCTTCTTCTCGAGGGCGGTCAGGTCGAGGCACTCCTTGCCGGGGGCGCAGTACTTCCCCTTACCGTAGGCGCCTTCCATGCTGGCCGCGAGCCGCGCCAGCTCGGCACTCTCGGCCGGGTTTAGCGGGGCGGCGAGGACGAGGGAGAGCTTCAGGAGCTTCAGCTTGCGGGCCACGTCCTCGGGGAGCGCGAGGCTGTCGAACCGGGTGGCCTCCTTCGCGAGCGCAGCGGCCACCACGGCTCGCCGCTCGCCGGCGGTGGCGGCGAGCGCCTCGGTGTCGTCGGTGATGAAGTTGGACTGGACCCACGAAGCCCGGTCGGACTCGACGGTCAGGGCGAGCAGCTTCTGCTCAGCCTGCTCGACGAACGCCTTGGCCTCCGCAGGGGTCGGCGGTGCGGCCGCGAGCAGGGGTTGGGAGAGGGAGATCGCCAGCCCGAGGGCAGCGGAAGCCAGCGGAGAACGCATGCGAGAACCTCCTTCGATCACGAATCCGGATCGTACAGCGTCCTTTTCGCCCTGGAGCGAGATCTCCAGGAACCCGTCGCCGTCACCTTGACAGGCCGCCCGGGCGCCCGGATTCTCGAACGATGCTTCGTCTGACCGACGTGTCGAAGATCTATGAAGGGAAATCCCAGGTGAAGGCCCTCACCGGCGTCTCGTTCGCGATCGAGTCGGGCGAAATGGTGGCCGTGATGGGTCCGTCCGGGTCGGGAAAGTCGACGCTCCTGAACCTGATGGGAGGGCTCGACGTCCCGACGGCTGGATCGGTCGAGGTGGCGGGCCGGGACCTGGCGAAGGAGGACGAGGAGTCGCGCTCGCTCTTCCGGCGTACTCACGTCTCGTACATCTTCCAGGCCTATCACCTGATGCCGACCCTGACGGCCGCCCAGAACGTGGCGCTTCCGCTCCACATCGCCGGCGTGCCGCGTAAAGAGGTGGACGAGCGGGTCGACCGGGCGCTCCAGGAGGTCGGTCTTGGAGCCCGCGACCGCCACCTCCCCGACGAGCTCTCCGGAGGGGAGCGGCAGCGCGTCGCGATCGCGCGCGCCCTGGTGACCGGAGCCGCGCTCCTCCTCGCCGACGAGCCGACGGGGAACCTCGACACGGTCCGCGGGGCCGAAATCCTGGCGCTCCTCCGGTCGATCCACGAGCGCGGGTCGGCCACGATCGTCATGGTGACGCACGACCCGAGCGCCGCCTCGGCCTGCGACCGGAGGCTCGAGATCCGGGACGGCCGGCTCGTTGGGGACAACCGGAATTGAGATTCCTCCTCTCCACACTCTCGCTCTCGTACGCCACGAGGAACAAGGCGAAGACCTTCCTCACTCTCCTGGGAGTCGTGGTCGGCGTGGCGACCTTCTCGGCCATTCGCGGGGCGCAGTCGACCCTGGTCGGCGGCATCCGAAGCACGGTCGACCGGATGGCCGGAAAGGCGCAGCTGCAAATCGCCATGGAAGGGGGCGTGCCGGAGGAGCTGACGGAGACGATCCGGGAGCTTCCGGGGATCAGGTCCCAGTCTCCTGTGATCGAGCAGGTGGTCGTTCCCGAGCGCGGCGAGCTGGGGAGCATTCTCGTCCTCGGCGTCGACCTCCTCGGCGACCGCGAGATGCGCGACTACTCGTTCGAGGGGGACGACGCCGACCTGGACGATCCGCTTCTCTTCCTCGCGCAGCCCGACTCGGTGGCCGTGGCCCGGCCGCTGGCGAAGCGGGCGGGGCTGAAGATCGGGGACCCGCTCGTCCTGAAGACGTCGCGGGGCCTCCGGACGGTGAAGGTCCGCGGGCTGATGACGCCGAAAGGGTTCGCCGAGGCCTTCGGCGGGAACCTGATCGTCATGGATGTCTTCGCCGCGCAGGACCTCTTCGCCCGCGGCCGCAGGTTCGACCGGGTCGAGGTGCGGCTCGCCGATGGGACGACGCTGGAAGAGGGGACGAGGACGATCGAGAAGGCGGTCGGCCCCGCCTATCGCGTCGAGACCCCCGACCGGCGAGGCGCGCAGCTCGAGAAGCTGATCACGAACTTCGTCGCGGGGTTCAACATCTCGAGCGGCTTCGCCCTCGGCATCGGGACGTTCCTGATCTTCAACTCGTTCGCCGTGGCGGTGAACCGGAGGCGCCGCGACATCGGGACCCTCCGGTCGCTGGGGGCGACGCCGCGGCAGGTGATGCTCCTCTTCCTCGTGGAGGCGGCGGTCCTGGGCCTCGTCGGGGGAGTGCTCGGCCTCCTGGCCGGGGCGTCGATGAGCCAGTCGTTCCTGAAGCTAATGGAGCAAACGAGCGAGCAGGTGTTCGGGATCATCAACGCCTCCGAAGCGCACATCGACGGCACGCTGGCCGTCCAGTCGGTCCTCCTCGGCCTCTTCGCCTCGCTCGTCGGGGCGTGGGAGCCATCGCGGGCCGCATCGCGGATTCCCCCGACCGAGGCGTTCGCGAAGGGTTCGTTCCAGGCCAAGCGGGGGCCGCTCTCCAAGCCGCGGGTCATCGGCGGTCTCGCCCTCTTCGGCGCGGCGATCGCGTTTACGTTCCGGCCGCCATTCGGCGGGAATCCCCTGATTCTGATGGTCATGGGGCTGTGCGTGGCGTCGGTGGCCATGCTCGCCTCACCGGCGTCGCAAGCCCTGATCGACCGAGTGGCGCCTTTCGCCGCCCGGATCTCCCCGGTGGCGGGACGGCTGGCCGCCGACTCCCTGATGGCGAACCCTCGCCGGACGTCCGGGACGGTGATCGCGACGACGATCTCGATCGGCTTTGTCCTCGGCCTCGGCGGGTACATGGGCTCGACGAAGGCGTCGATGCTCCGCTGGATGCACGACGTCCTCACGTCGGACCTCTACGTCCGGGCCTCGGCGAACTTCACGAATCCCGACTCGCGTTTCCCGGCGTCGTTCAGGGAGGAGCTGGCCGCCCTCTCCGGCGTCCGGTCAGTGGAGAGCTACCGTGGGATGCGAATCACGGTGGACGGGGAGCCGGCGATGCTGGGGACGATCGAGGTCCCGCTGATGATGAAGCGCGTCAAGCACGATTTCCTCCAGGGGAACGACGAGTCGATGCTCCGGGGCCTGTCGGAGCGGGGCGAGGTCGGCGTCTCGGACAACTTCCACCGCCTTCACCGGGCCGGCGTGGGGGACAAGGTGACGATCGCCACGCCGTCGGGCACGGTCTCCTTCCCGATCGCCGCCGTCTTCCGCGACTACACGAACGACCGCGGCACCATCTTCATGGACCGCTCGGTCTTCCTCCGCTACTGGAAGGATGACCGGGTCGACACGTACGACGTCAACCTCATCTCGGGGGCCGACATCGGGAAGGTCCGCGACGAGATCCGGGTGCTGGTCGGAGGGCGCATGCCTGCCCTCATCTCCACGAAGAGGGAGTTCGTGTCGGAGATCGGGAAGGCGGTCGACGCTTTCTATAGCCTGGTCCGGATCACCGTCTTCCTCGCGCTCGGCGTTGCGTTCCTGGGGATCGTCACGTCGCTCCTGATCTCGGTCGCCGAGCGGACCCGAGAGATCGGCATCCTGAAGGCGCTCGGAGCGGTGCGGGCGCAGATCGCTCGGAGCGTGGCCCTGGAGGGGGTCGCCCTCGCGGTGGTCGGGTACGTCCTGTCACTCCCCATCGGTCTCCTGATCGCGTACTTCATGGAGACGACGGTGGCAGAGGTATTCGCGGGGTGGCGGATGCCGCACCAGACGCCGTGGGGCCTGTTGACCGAGCTGGCGATCGCCCTGCCGCTCGTCTCGGCGCTCGCCGCCTTCGTGCCGGCCCGCCCGGCGGCGCGGACGAAAGTGACGGAGGCCATCGAGTATGAATAGACAAGGCGCTGGTGTCGTGGTTCTCGCTTTTCTGGCGGCCGTCCCGACAGCCCGCGCCGAGGACGCCCGGAAGCTGCTCGTGGAGTCGGAGGCGCGCCACCGGACGAAGTCGCAGCAGTACGCCGGTGACCTGACCGTGGTGGCAAAGGACGGGAAGGTCCGGAAGAAGGCGTGGAGGAGCTGGCGGGAGGGGTATGCCGGCGACGCGAAGCTCCTGATCCGCTTCCACGCGCCACCGGAGGTGAAGGGGGTCTCGTTCCTCTCGCTCGGCCGGCCCGGGAAAGGCCCGGACCAGTGGCTCTATCTTCCGTCGATGAAGCGGGAACGCCGGATCGCCACGCAGGACCGGGATGCCTCGTTCGTTGGGACCGACTTCAACTACGAGGACATGGAGGAGTTCGACCAGTCGAAGTTCGCCGTGTCGCTGAAGGGCGACGAGACGGCCGACGGACAAGTCTGCTGGCTGATCGAGGCGCGGCCAGAAGAAAATGCCGGGAAGTCGCTCTACGAAAAGAAGCTCCTGTGGCTCCGGAAGGACATTCTCTTCGGCGTCCGGCAGGACGTCTTCCGGAAGGGGGAAAAGGAGCCGGCCAAGCGCCTCCACCTCTCGGACGTCCAGCAGGTCGAGGGGCATTGGGTGGCGAAGGCCCTCGAGATGACCGACCTGAAGAAGGGGAGCCGGACGACGATCCTCCTCCAGGAGCTTGCGTTCGACCGGCCGCAGCCGGCGGGACGTTTCACGCTCCAGAACCTCAACCGGGAGGGAGGCGAGGATTGACCTTCGCCCGGCCGGCCGCGGCCAGCGCCGCGGTCGATGCCTTTGCCGCGGCTCTCACGCTGGTGCTCCTTTGCGGCGTGCCGCGGACCGCGTCCGGGCAGGGGTTCTCGGGGTACGCCGAGGCGAAGGGGTTCGCCTACGCGGACCGGGTCACCTACCTTGATCCATGGGTGGTCGGCTGGCAGACTCTTTTTCTGAAGCAGGAAGGGAAGCTCGGTACAGCCAGCTATGCCGTGTCGGGACGGGCAGAAGCGATCAGCTCATACGAGCGGGGGCCGCTGGTCTTCGACCCGGCCGACCGGGAGCTCCGCCGGACGCCGGTGTCGGTCCGCGAAGCCTGGCTGCGCCTGCCGGTCGCGTCGTCAGTCGACCTCCAGGCGGGGCGGTTCTTTCTCGGCTGGGGAAAGACCGACGGCTACTCGCCGGCCGACGCCTTTCTCCCGCGGGACCTCTCCGACCCGTTCGCCGACGAGAAGCTGCCGGTCTGGGGGGCGCGGGCGACCGGGCAGTTCGGCACGCTCCGTTTCGACGGGGTGTGGGCAGCGACGACGACGCCGTGGCGCCTCCCGGTCCTGAGCGGGCGGAACGCGCCGATCGACACGAGCGGCGCGCCGGTCCCGATCACCCTCGTCGACGGGACGAGCCGGCCGCCCGCTGACGGGTTCGGGGCGATGCGCGTCCTGGCATCGGCCGGGGAGTGGGATGTCGGCCTCTGGGGCCGGACCGGCGTCCGCCCTGCCCCTCTCATCGTCGCCCGGATTGATCAGGCGGTCCCGACGCCGGAGGGGTACGCGATTCCGACCGATCGAAGGTTTGCCCGCGAGGACGCTGGAGGGCTCGAGGTCTCTCGCGTCACCGGTCCCTTCGTTCTCCGGGGCGAGGCGTCGATTCTCTCGTCGGCCGATCCGGAGCTGGGGCACGCGCTGATCTGGACCCTCGGCCTGGAGCGCGCGTTTGGCGACGGCACGCTCCTCGTTACGCTCGCCGCCAACGCCCGCGGGACGCCCGTCGACCGGGCGCTGCTGTTCGACCGGGCTCTTCTCCCTGGCCTGATCGTCGTCTGGGACCGGACCGAGCGCTGGGGCGGCTGGCGGGTCGCGTGGACAGCCGCGTTCGACCACGGCGATGGTCTCCTGAAGAGCGAGGTTTCCGACAACCTGACCGACGAGTGGAAGGTGACGCTGGGTGCCGAAGCGCCGTATGGCTCCCGGTACGGACCCTTTGGCGCCCGCTGGGCGAGCCGCCGCGTCCACTTCGCGGTCCGGCAGAGCTGGTAGGAATTCTCCGGCGCCTTACTTCACGATGGCCGACGGGTCGATCGCGACCGAGAAGAGACTTGGGTCGTGCTGGTAGCGGGCCAAGGCGTCCGCGGTGAGTGGGGAGACGGTCCTGAGCAGAGTGCCGAGGGAGGCATGGACGTTGGGACCGATCGGCACCTTCGAGACGACCTCGACCGTGACCGACGTCTCCGGGTAGCGGCGCGGGCCGCCCTCCTTCAGGACGAGGTCGGCCATCAGCGGGTTCGGATCGAGGACCTTCACGCCGGGGAAGCCGAAGCCGGCGAATGTCTCCTCCCAGAGGCTCCGGACGTAGCCGTAGTGCGTGCAATTGAGGCTCACCACGAGCGGACCCGGCTTCTTTGGGAGGTGCTGGATCAGATCGGAAGAGCACACGTCTGACTCCAGTCACGCCAATATCTCGTATGCCG
>CALFNC010000300.1 GCA_937902605.1 uncultured Acidobacteriota bacterium
GTGGACTCGGACGAGGAGCGGGCGGGCGGCGGCGGTCCGCACCACCACTGCCACCGCCGCGAGTGACTCGGGGAGCCGCTCGCGAGGGGGACGACCCGAGACGGAGCCCAGAAACGCCTTGCGGGAGGCGCCGACGACGAGCGGGATACAGGGGGGTGCCAGCCGGTCGAGCGCTCCGAGGAGGGCGAAGTTCTGCTCCGGGCTCTTCCCGAAGCCGAAGCCCGGGTCGACGAAGAGGGAGGCCGGAGGGACGTCGGCGGCCAGCGCGCGCGACCGGGCGGCGGCGAGGTCGGCCGCGACTTCGGACACGAACACGGACACGACGTCGTGGAACCGGGAGACCTGGAAGGTCGTTTGCGGCGTCCCGCGGCAGTGGTTGAGGACGAGCCCCGCGCCCCGCTCTGCGACGAGCGCCAGGAGGTCATCCGGGACGTCGAGGCCGATCACGACGTTGACCATGTCGGCCCCCGCGTCGAGAGCGCGCCGGGCGACCTCGGTCCGGCGGGTATCGACGGAGATCGGGAGCAACGGGCGCTTCTCCCGGAGCGCCTCGACAACCGGGAGGACGCGCTGCGTCTCCTCGGCTTCGGTGACCTCGCCCGCCCCTTCGCCGTAGGCAGCGCCCCTCGGCCGCGTCGACTCGCCGCCGCTGTCGACCACCGCCGCCCCGAGGTCAGCGGCACGAATTCCCTCGTCGATCGCGGCGGCGGCCGTTGCGAACCGGCCGCCGTCCGAGAAGGAGTCAGGCGTGACGTTCAGGATTGCCATGACCCCCGGGAGCGGACCGAGAGGCAGGCCCCGGCCGTCCGGGAGGGGAATCCGGACGGCCGGAGAAAAGGTCACGCGGGGACAGGGATCAGGCCGGTCGGGGCAGCGGAGGCCCCCTCCTCCGGCTTCGGCGAGGCCGCGGGCGGGACGGGCACGGGCGCGGGCTCCGCCCGGCGATGGCGCTTCCCAACGTCGTGGCCGGTCTTCTCCTGGATGATGGTGTAGACCTCCTCGCCGTCGAGCGACTCCTTCTCGAGGAGGACCTGCGCGATCGCCTCCAGGGCAATCCGGTGGTCGGAGATGATCTTCTTCCCGCGGATGTAGGACGCGGCGACGATCCGGTTCACCTCGGAGTCGATCCTCCGGGCCGTGTCCTCGGAGTAGTCGGGCTGGCGGGCGAAATCGCGGCCGAGGAAGATCTCTCCCTCCGGCTTTCCGAACGCCATCGGCCCGAGCTCGCTCATCCCCCATTCGCAGACCATCCGCTTCGCCATGGAGGTTGCCCTTTCGAAGTCGTTCGAGGCCCCGGTCGTGATCCGGCCGAGGCAGACCTCCTCGGCGAGGCGGCCCCCCATCATCACGGCCAGCTCGGCCTCGATGTACTCCTTCGAATAGGTGTATTTGTCCTCCATCGGGAGCTGCTGCGTCAGGCCGAGGGCGCGGCCGCGCGGGATGATCGTCACCTTGTGGAGCGGGTCGGTGTGCTCCTCGAAAGAGGCGACCAGGGCATGCCCCGCCTCGTGGTAGGCGGTGATCTTCTTCTCCTCGCCCGACATCACCATCGACTTCCGCTCCGCCCCCATGATCACCTTGTCCTTGGCGTAGTCGAAGTCGATCATCTCGACCTTCTTCTTGTCGACGCGGGCGGCGGCCAGGGCGGCCTCGTTCACGAGGTTTGCCAGGTCGGCGCCGGAGAAACCCGGCGTGCCGCGGGCGACGACCGAGAGGTCGACATCGTCGGACAATGGCATGTTCTTGACGTGGACCTTCAGGATCCCCTCGCGCCCCTTCACGTCAGGGCGGTCGACGACGACGCGCCGGTCGAACCGGCCGGGGCGGAGGAGCGCCGGGTCGAGGACGTCGGGGCGGTTCGTCGCGGCGACCAGGATGACGCCGTCGTTCCCCTCGAAGCCGTCCATCTCCACGAGGAGGGCGTTCAGCGTCTGCTCGCGCTCGTCGTGCCCGCCGCCGAGGCCGGCGCCCCGGTGGCGGCCGACCGCGTCGATCTCGTCGATGAAGATGATGCAGGGGGCGCTCTTTTTCCCCTGCTCGAAGAGATCCCGAACACGGCTCGCCCCGACACCGACGAACATCTCGACGAAGTCGGAGCCGGAGATCGAGAAGAACGGGACGTTCGCCTCGCCGGCGACCGCGCGGGCGAGGAGGGTCTTGCCGGTCCCGGGCGGGCCCATCATCAGGACCCCCTTTGGGATCTTGCCGCCCAGCTTCTGGAACTTGGACGGGTCCTTCAAGAACTCGATGATCTCGGTCAGCTCCTCCTTCGCCTCGTCACAGCCGGCGACGTCCTTGAACGTCACCTTCTTCTGGTTCGGGGTGAGGAGCTTGGCGCGCGACTTCCCGAAGGCCATCGCGCGGTTCCCACCGGACTGCATCTGCCGCATGATGAAGATCCAGAGGCCGATCAGGAACAGGATCGGCGCCCACTGGAGGAAGAGGACGAGGAGCGACCCCTCGTGCGGCTCCTCCGCGGTGATCTTCACGTTCTTGTCGCGTAGGTCCTTGACCAGCTCGTTGTAGGTCGGGGCGTAGGTGCGAATGCCCGGCTGGGTCTCGGGGACCCCCTTCTTGAAGGCCCGGATCTCCGGGCCGCGGATGGTCACCTTCTCGACCTCGCCCCGGCCGACCATCTCCATGAAGTCGCTGAAGCCGACCGTCGTCGCCGCGCCCTTCCCCCAGTTCAGGACCTGGAACAGGAGGAGGATCACGACGAGGATGACCAGCCAGAGAAGAATGTTCTTTGCGGACGTGTTCACGATTCCCTCGCTCCCTGTCTGATACGTTGAGGAGAGGTGGCCGGGTTCAGGCCCCGGACCTGGTCCGGGGGGGTGCCTGGCCGAAGGGAGCGTCGCCGGCAGACCGGACCGTGGCGATGAAGGGGAAGCATCCTCCGATTCCGCGGTAATCCATCCCATATCCGACGAGGACCCCCTCCTGGGACGGGAAGAGGACGTAGTCGGCGAAGAGCGAGCTCTTCCGTTCCTGGGGGCGGTCGACGAGACAGGCGAAACGGATAGAGCGGGGCTTCTCCTCGCGGAGCTGGTCCATCAGGTAGCTCTCGGTGATCCCGCTCCGGATGACGTCCTTGACGATGATGATGTCGGTCCCGGCAACCTGAAAATTCCGGACGAACTGGAAGTCGAGGATCTCCTCTTCGCTCCCCCGGAGGACGTCGATGTACTCGACGCGCACGGGCCGCTGGATCGCTCGGGCCAGGTCCACCGTCAGGAACGCTCCACCCTTCAGGATGCCGATCAGGACGACCGTCTCGTCCGGGTAGTCGATCGAGATCCGCCGGGCCACATCCTGGACCCGGAGGGCGATCTCGGCCGGGCCATACCGCTCGTCATACGCGAAGGTCACGGAATCAGTCTAGCAGGACGGGTCATCCGGACCGCCCGGAGCTCCGCCACGATCCGCCCCCCCGCCAGGCCCTCGGAGAAGAGGTCGTCCGCCAGGAGACGGGAAACGGTCCTCTCGAGCTGGACCCTACCGGGGACGGCGCCAAACCGGCCGGCCGCCCGGACGAGGAGGCGGCAAGCTGCCGGAGCCCCGAGGGACCGGAAGAGATCTCTCGGCCAGGGGCCTTCCAGTGGGGCCTGCCGCTCGGAAAGGGCCGCCTCGATCCGGTCGTCGAGGGCCGACAGACGGCGGCTCCAGGCAAGACCGGCGCGGGCCAGGCGCTCGGCGCAGCCTGGAGCAACGCTCTCGAGCGCCGGGAGCGTCTCGTGACGGATCCTGTTCCTGGCGAGGCACAAGTCGTCGTTCGTCTCGTCCTCGCGCCAGGGGATGCCTCGCTCTCGCAGGTACGACCGGAGCTCCTCCCGGCGGAAGGGGAGGAGCGGCCGGACGACGCCGTCGGGACGCCGCTCGCGGATGCCCCCCCGGTTTCGGCCGGCGTGGCGGGCGAGGTTCAGCAAGACTGTTTCGGCCTGGTCGTCGAGCGTGTGCCCTGTTGCCACGAGCGTTCCCGGCCCCAGCGGAGCGGCGGCGGCGAGAAGGGCCGCGTACCGGAGCCGGCGCGCCGCGGCCTCCAGGCTCTCGCCCTTCCCGCGGCCGGCCGGGACGTCGGCCTGAACGGCCCGGAAGGGGAGGCCGAGCGCCCCGGCAAGACGGCCTGCTTCCTCGGCGTCCCGTTCTGCAGCCGGGCCGCGGAGGAGGTGCCGGACGTGGACGGCGACGAGCGCCCACCCCTCCCGCGCGGCGAGCGGCGCGAGCAGGCGCGCGAGCGCGGTGGAGTCGCTGCCGCCCGACACTGCGGCGATCACATGCGCGGCCCGCCCCAGGAGCCCTGTGGCCCGGAGGTGCTCCTCGAAACGGAGGGGGAGCGGCTCGGCCGGCACGGTAAGAGTATGAATTGCCCGAAAGAACTGGTGGCGGTGAGTGGGTTCGAACCACCGACCCGGCGCTTATGAGACGCCTGCTCTAGACCAAGCTGAGCTACACCGCCACACGAGACCCCCGGCCCGGGCCGGGCGCGGGGCCGCGGATGTTAGCAGAGGCGCCGCGGATATAATAGCCGCCGTGGAATTCGAGCTGGAAGAGGGTCCGTCGGGGACTGCGTGCGAGCGATGCGGTCGCTTGTGCGAGCCGCTGGAGATGGACATCTGCCCTATCTGCAGGCGCGGTTTCTGCCTTTACTGCGCCCACCGGGTCGCCTCGCGGAATTACTGTAGCCGGGCGTGCGGCGAGTTCTTCTTCTTTGGCGGCGGAGACGAGCAGGAAGAAGGGGCCGAAGAGGAGTAGCGGGATCCGCTACTTCGTGGCCCTCGAAGCCGGGACCGGCGTCGGCGCCGCCCTGAGGGACGCGGCCGGGACGCTTCCCTTCGGGGGGATCCGTTGGGTCCCGGCGCACCAGTTCCACTTCACCCTGAAGTTCCTCGGCGAGGTGCCGGACGACCGCGTCGCGGCCGCCCGGGAGGCGACGGCCCGGGCCGCCGCCCGCATTCCTCCGTTCGACCTCGCCCTGGAAGGGCTCGGGGCGTTCCCGGAGGCGGGGCCTCCCCGCGTCGTCTGGGCCGGATGCGGGGCTGGGTGCGAGGAGCTCGTGGCGCTGGCGGCTGCGGTCGAGGCGGCGTTCGGGGAAGCGGGCTTCCTGAAGGAGCCGCGCACGTTCTCCCCCCACCTGACCCTCGGACGGGTGAAGGACCCACGAGCCATCCCGACCCGGCCGTTCCGGGACGCTCTCGCGCGAGGCACGGCGGCGAAGTTCGGGACGATCGCGGCCCGCGAGATCGTCCTCTTCCGGAGCGACCTCTCGCCGGCGGGACCGACTTACACGGCGCTGTCGCGGTACGCCCTCGGCAACCGCTGACCCGCCCGCGTCGTTCAGGTCGCCTTCAGCGCCCGGTCCAGGTGGTGGATCAGGACGCCTGCCCCTTCCAGCCCGACCGACAGCCGGATCAGACCCGGCGTGATCCCCCGCGCGATCCGGTCCGCCTCGGGGACGACCGAGTGCGTCATCGAGGCCGGGTGCTGGATGTACGTGATGGTCGAGCCGAGGCTCACCGCCAGCTCCATCGGCACGTCTTTCCGGGCGAAGTAGTTCATCACCTTCTCGCCGGCCTGAGCGCCCCCCTTCACCTCGAAGCTGATGAGCGAGCCGCCGAGGCGCATCTGGCGCCGGGCGAGGGCGGCCTGCGGAAAGCCCTCCAGGAACGGCCAGGCGATGGTCTCGACCTTCGAATGGGTCTTCAGGAACCGCGCGATTTCCTCTGCGCTCTCGCACTCGGCCTCCTGCCTCACGGCGAGGCTCTGGATGTTCGCCGAGTTGAGCCATGAGTCGAAGGGCGACGGGGTGGCGCCGATGTCCTTGTACCAGGGGAAGAAATCGGTCTTCATGAAGCGGAACGGGCCGAGGAGCGCGCCGCCCACCGAGGTCGAGTGACCGTTGATGAACTTCGTGAGCGAGTGGATGACGAGGTCGGCCCCCAGGCGGAAGGGCTGCTGGAGGTAAGGGGAGCAGAAAGTGTTGTCAACGATCAGGAGCGCGCCCTTCGCTTCCGTCAGCCGCGAGATCGCCTCGATGTCGGCCAGGCGGAGCGTCGGATTCTCGGGCGACTCCAGGAAGACCGCGACGACGTTCGGGTGCTCCTCCAGCATCCGCTTCACCTCGGCGACGTCGCCCATGTTGCAGAAGAGCGCCTCGACGCCGAACTTTTCCAGGTTCCGGAGGAGGCTGTCGGTGCAGCCATAGATATTGCCGGTGAGGACGGCGTCGCCCGACTTCACGAGGGAGAGGAGAAGCGTGGAGATCGCCCCCATTCCCGACCCGAAGATCAGGCTGCCGATCGTCGGTTCCTTCTCATCCTCCGCGAGCGCCTTCTCGATGACGTGGTGCGCCTCCAGCTGGAAGAGGACCTTCTCGAGGTACTCCGTCGTCGGGTTCCCCAGCCGGGTGTAGATCCGGGCGAACGGGCGCTCTCCCCCCTTGGACATCCCGAGGAAACGCTCGGCGCCATCGCGGACGCTGCGGAACGCGAAGGTCGACTTCTGGTGGATGGCGGGCAGGCCGGTCCCGGCCGCCAGGGCGCGGAAAACTCCCGCATCCATCTGTGGACGCGGGTCCCGGACCCACCGGGTCTTCCGCTCCAGCCACCAGTCCCACCAATCCCAACGGGCGCCGCCGCGGGGGACGGGACGGGAGACGGTCGGGGCCTGGGCCTGGGCCAGGGGCGGGACGAGCGTCTTTTCCATGGGGAAAGTCTATGCCCCGCAGGCCCCGTCGGTGCTGACTTCTCCAGCCACCCGGGAAGGGCACTGGCAGGGGAGGAGTGACGTACCGTATCGTCCGCACATGCCTCCTTCACCGTCTTCATCCTCTCCGTATGCGGCCGTCCCTGACGACGCGGCCGCGACGGTCGGGGCCGATGGGGCCTCCCATGGCGGCGTGATGCCGTGGCTGGCCTACGGAACGGTATCGATCGTATGGGGGAGCACGTACCTCGCCATCGCCGTGGCTCTCGAGTCGTTCACCACCTACGGAATGGTTGCGGTGAGGTTCGGCGCGGCGTCGTTGCTCACGTTGACGCTGGGACGGCTCCTCCGCGAGCCGCTTCCGGCGCTTCGGGAGCTGCCGCACCTTTTCTGGGTCGGGACACTTCTCCTGGGGATCTGCAATGCACTGGTGGTCTGGTCCGAGCAGCATGTCAGCTCGGGAGTGGCGGCCGTCCTCTGTGCCATGAGCCCGGCCTTCGTCGGTCTCCTGACGATGCGGGAGGAGCCGCTCGGTGCGCGAGGCTGGATCGGCACGGGAGTCGGACTGACCGGCGTCGTGATTCTCGTGGCGCCTTCTCCTGGGCACTCCATCGACCTCAGGGGCGTCGGGGCGATCCTGGTGGCCACGTTCCTCTGGGCCGTCGGCACACTCCATCACCGCAGGCACGTTCATTCGAAGAGCGTTCTGACGAACGCCGGACTCGAGATGCTCGCAGCGGCGGTTATCGGCCTTGTCGTGGCGCCTCTGACGGGGGGTTTCGTGAAGGGGATCCCGACGCACAAGGCCGCCCTGGCCGTCGCCTACCTCGCGCTCTTCGGCTCCTGTCTCGCGTATACGGCCTTCGGATTCCTCACGAAGGCCTGGCACCCCGTCCGCGCCGGCACCTTCGCCTACCTAAACCCAGTCATCGCGGTCTTTCTCGGTACGCTGCTGATCGGCGAGAGGTTCGACGCGCGTATGGGCCTGGGAATGGCCGTGATCCTCGGCGGCGTGGCGCTCGTCCAATATCGCGCGACGGGGGACTGAGGCTCTCGAGCGGTCCCCGGGGTGCGAACCCGGAGACCGCGGGACAACGAACTCCCGGGGGGGTCAGCGTTCGATGACGACGAAGGGATCGTTGTCCTCGAGTTTGGTACTCCCTTCCATCCCGGACACGATGTACTTGAAGGGCCGAAGGTCTTCACCGTCCCGAAGGAGGCCGTCAGGAATGACGAGGGTGCACTTATTCTTGTTGGTAGTGCAGTCCGGTTCGGGAAGTTCGTTTCTGTGGAAGCGGATGGATGTGCTCGAATTCGTGTAATTCCAGGTTATGGTTCGCCCTGCCCCGCCCGAGGCATATCCATAGACGATGACCGTGTCAGGATCCGCCTTGGCCCATCTCTTGCCCTTTTGAGGGTGATCCTCGACAACTAGCTTAACGGGATGGTCCTTCTGCGGCGGTGGCGTCGGGCTCACGTCCTTCCCTGGTTTGCTGCTGCAGCCTGCCGAGAAGAGTCCGGCCGGAAGAAGCAACACCAGCGCGACGAGCCCCGGGACCCCATACTTCCTGAACAACATGATCGTCCTCCTTTTCGTCATGGCCGGCGGGCCGCCACGGGCGCCGGCCTGTTCAGAAGAGCCTGGAAGGCCGGATCGCTCTTCAGGCTCGAGAAATCGGGGATCGGAAGAGCGTCGTGTAGGGAAAGAGTGTAGATCTCGGTGGTCGCCGTATCA
>CALFNC010000301.1 GCA_937902605.1 uncultured Acidobacteriota bacterium
CCCGGGCGCCGACCGGCGCTCGGCACCCTCCCCGGAGGGCGTTCAGAAGGCTCCTTTCGGCAGCTGCCGAGGCCCGCGACGGGAGGTGGTCCTGTGTCGCAAGGAGGCCCCGCGTCCGCTCGTCGAGGCCAAGGCAGACCATCGCGAGGGCCCCCTGTCCCGGGGCCGAGAGGAGCTCGTCCGGCTCGAGGCGCCGCGCGATCCGGTCCGATAGGCCGAGGCGGTCGAGCCCGGCGCAGGCTAAAAGAAGTCCGTCGGCGACCCCTTCCTCGAGCTTCCTGAGGCGCGTGTCGACGTTCCCCGCCAGCGAGACGGTCTTCAGGTCGGGACGGACGTTCAGGAGCTGGGCGACGCGCCTTGGGCTGGAGGTGGCGACAACCGCCCCGTGCGGAAGCGACAGGATCGAGTCGACGCCGCTCTGCCGGTGGCGGGACGCCACGACGAGCGCGTCGCGCGAGTCGGCGCGGAGCGGGACCGCGGCCAGGACCAGGTCCTCGCCAGTCTCGGTCGGGAGGTCCTTTAGCGAGTGAACGGCGAAGTCGATCGTCCCGCCGCGCAGCGCCTCGTCCAGCGCGCGGGTGAAGACGCCCACCATGTCGCCCCCCGAGGGAGCCCGTCCTTCGGTGGAGAGCTGGTCCCCTTCTGTTCGCACCAGGACCGTCTCGACCGGCACGCCGGTGGCCATCGTCAGCTTCGCCGCGGCGTCGCCGGACTGCGCCCTCGCGAGCACGCTCGCGCGGGTCCCCATCCTCAGGATCGCAGCGGTCATTTCTTGTCTCCATCGAGCCGGTCGAGCCTGAAGAGGGCCCGGACGGCGGCGGCCCGCTCCAGCCGTTCGGAAGGGTCTCCCTCCTTCAGCCCGACCGTCGGGCCGTGGAGGATCTTGGCCACGAGCGACTCCGTGATTCGCTGGACCAGCTCACGTTCGTCGGGCCCGAGCTTTCCCATCTTCCCGGCGTACCGCTCCAGCTCCGCCAGGCGCAGCTCCTCGAGCTTCCCGCGCAGCCCCTTCACGACGTCGACGTGCGAGAGCCCGGCGAGCCACTCCTCGAACTTTCGGACCGACTCGTCCACGATCACCGCCGCCTTTGGGACCTCGGCCTGCCGATCGGCGGTGTTCTTCTTCGCCAGAGCGCCCAGGGAGTCGAGGTCGTACCGGTAGACGTCCGGGAGGTCCCCGACCTCGGGCTCGATGTCGCGCGGGACCGCCAGGTCGAGGACCAGGAGCGGGCCGCGCCGGGAGCGATGCATCAAGAGTTTCTTCACGGGCTCGGCGCGGACGACCGGCTCCGAAGAGCTGGTGGCCGAGAGGACGATGTCGACGGTGGCGAACGCCGAGACGCGGTCTTCCCACGGGAGCGTCCGGCCGTTCGCCTTCGCGGCAAGCGCCGTCGCCTTCTCCGGAGAACGATTGCAGAAGAGGATGTCGCCGACTCCCGCGTCTACCAGGAGGCTCGCGGTCAGCTCGACCGTCTCGCCCGCCCCGAGGAGCAGGACCCGGCAGCCGGCGAGCGACTCGAAGATACGGCCCGTCAGCGTCAGGGCGATCCCTGGCACCGACGTTGGCTTGGAACCGAGCTCCGTCTCCGTCCGGACCCGCTTCCCGCACTCGATGGCCGCCTGGAAGAGCCGGTTCGTGACTGTCCGGGCCGTGCGGGCCTCGGAGGCACGCCGGTGCGCCTCGCGGACCTGCCCCAGGATCTGCGCCTCGCCCAGGACCATCGAGTCGAGACCGGAGGCCACCTCGAACAGGTGGCGGACCGTGACGTCCCCCCGCCCCGAGAGCGCCGTGGAGAGAAGCAGCGTTTCGTCCACGCCGTGGAAGCGCGCGAGGAACTGAGAGAGCGGCGTCAGGCCATCCTCGAGCTCCGTGAGGCCGTAGATCTCGGCCCGGTTGCAGGTCGAGATGATCACGCCCTCGGAGAAGACCTTCTCGCGGAACAGCCCCTCGAGAGCCTCACGGGCGCGCTCGGGCGAGAAAGCGAGTCTCTCTCTCAGAACAAGCGGGGTCGCCCGATGGTTCCAGCCGAGAAAGACGAGGGCCGAACTCATCGGTAGAAGGCGTGGAGTCTCGAGACGAAGAGGTTGATGGCCGTGTACGAGACAATCACCAGCCCAAACCCAAGGACGGAGAGGCGCGCAGTAGTGCTCGGCGCGGCCCCGCGGTGAGCCCGAACCAGGACCGTCCAGTAGAAGGCGAGGATCAAGGCGACACTGATGATCTTCGGGTCGAGGGCCCACGACGGGTGGTCAGGGCGCCAGACCCTCAACGCCCAGGTCACGCCGAGCAGGAAGCCACACGTCGAGGCGAGGACGCCGACCCCGAGCGAGGTCCGGTTCGCCCTCTCGAGGTACCGGAGCGACGGAAGACGCGAGGCCGCGCCGTCTGTCGTAAGGCTCTTTCCTCCCTTGAGGGCGCGGCCAGCCACGAGGTAAAGCGCTGAGAGGGCACAGGCGACCGCGAGCGCCGCATAGGCCAGCATATTCAGCGTGACGTGGAAGGCGAAAATCGCCCCTTTCAGCTCGGGCGCCGGAGGGGTCCTGGAGGACGGGACGAGAAGGGCCACCATGAGAAAGAGGAAGACGACCGGCATCAGGTAGGGACCGAGCGAGCGGTCCCGGTGCCGGATCTCGAGGAGGAGGCTGATGACCGCCAGGAAGAATCCGAGCAGCGCCATCGACCCGACCAGGTCCCGGTACGGCACGGAGTGCAACGCCGCCGATCGCGCATAGAGCGATTCGAGGTTCATCACGGCCCCGGCCGCGGCGAGACCCGTCGCCGTCCATCCGAACGCCGGGCGCGGCCTCCGAAGGTAGGCGACGTAGAAGCCGGTCGAGACCGCGTAGCAGACCAGCGCGACGTACCCGAGGGCGGTGGCGGTGGCGAGGGACGAGGGGAAGAGAGCCATGAACCGGGCCGAATTATAGGGAGGCGCAGGCTAGAATGCGCCGAAATCTGCCAACGGACCGAGCATGCCGAGGATTCTGTTGGTCGAGGACAACGAGCTGAATCGGGACATGCTGTCGCGCCGTTTGCGCCGGGAGGGGTTCGAGGTCGAGGTGCTAACCTCCGGCTCGATGGGTGATTCGCATGCTTTTCCCTCCCGCCAGCGGTTCGTGGATGCCGCGTTCGGCAAGCCGACGGATGTTCCGCCCGTCTGGCTCATGCACCAGGCCGGCCGCTACCTCCCCGAGTACCGAGAGGTTCGCAAGCGGCTGAAGTTTCTCGAGCTCTGCGCCGACATCCCGGCCGCCACCGAGGTCTCCCTCCAGCCCTTCCGCCGCTTCGGCATGGACGGCGTCGTCTTCTTCTCCGACATCCTGATCCCACTTCCGCCGATGGGGATCGAGGTGCGCCTCGACGAGGGAGGGCCGAAGCTGCCCACCCCGGTCCGGACGGCCGCGGCCGTCGACAAGCTCCGGGGCTTCGACCCGACCGTCGAGACCGGCTTCGTGCCCGCCATCCTCCGGACGCTGAAAAAGGAGCTGGACGGCCGGGCCGCCCTGATCGGCTTCTGCGGCGCGCCGTGGACGCTGGTGACTTACATCGTGGAGGGGGCCGGCTCGAAGTCGTTCATCGAGGTGAAGACGCTGATGCACCGCGAGCCGAAGGTGCTCGAGGCGCTCCTCGCGAAGCTGGCGGACGCCTGCGGCGACTACCTGGCCGCCCAGATCGAGGCGGGGGCCGACGTGGTCCAGGTCTTCGACACCTGGGCGGGCGAGCTGTCGCGCGCCGACTACGACCGTTTCGCGAGGCCCGCCACCGAGCGGTTGATCGGGCGGCTCAAGAACCGCGCGGGTGTCCCGGTCATCCTTTTCGCCTCCGGCTCCACGCACCTGATCGACTCGTTCGCCCAGATGCCGGTCGACGTCCTCTCGATCGACTGGAAGCTCCCTCTCGACGAGGCCCGCCGCCGCTCGAACGGCAAGGCCCTCCAGGGGAACGTCGACCCGGGGGTCCTCCTCGGGACACCTCAGGGGGTGGCCGACGCCGTCCGCGCCGTCCGCAGGGCCGCGGGCCCCGGCGGCCATATCGTGAACTTGGGCCACGGGATTCTCCCGCCCACGCCCCTCGAGAACGTCGCCGCCTTCGTCGCGGCCGCGCGGAAGCCGGAGGACTGAGAGGCCTCAGGTCACGCTCCTCACGCCTCTCTCCCTCGTTTGCCCGGTCAGGGCCACGAGCCGCCGCGAGAGCGCGAGCGCGGCGGCCAGGAGCAAGAGAGCCAGGACGGTGAGAAGCGGCGGCGGAACACCCAGCCGTGCCGCGTGGACGAACCAGAAGGCGAACGAGTTCATCGTCGCCGAGCGCCGGAACCACTCCTTGGGACCTCCCACCGGGAAACCCGTTTCGCTGTAGACGAGCGGAGCGTCCTTCGGGACCGCGGCGACGGCAGCCACGTCATGCCAGCCGCCGAGGAGCGGGGCGTTCC
>CALFNC010000302.1 GCA_937902605.1 uncultured Acidobacteriota bacterium
GAGCTGCCCGCCTCCGATCCACCCCATTACGAGGATCTCGGCAGCGATCCCCGCCCTGCGCAGCTCCACCCCTTCCTCCACGACCGCGACCGCGAGGCTACGCGCGCCCTCCCGCTCCAGTCGCCGCGCCACCACCTCGGCCCCGTGTCCGTAGCCGTCCGCCTTCACGACCGGCATCACCTCGCACCCGGAGGGGAGGCGACGGCCGATCGCCGAAAAGTTCCGGGCCAGGGCGTTGAGGTCGACGACGGCGCGGGTTGGACGGAGGCTTTTCAGTAGGCGGCCTCTTCGGACGCGAGGGCGAGATCCGAGAACCTCGTGTACTCGCCCGACCATCCAAGACGGAACCGGCCGGTCGGGCCGTTCCGCTGCTTGGCGACGATCACCTCGCAGATGTTCCGTTCTGCGGTGTCCTTGTCGTAGTAGTCGGGGCGCGAGAGGAACACGACGACGTCGGCGTCCTGCTCGATGGCCCCCGACTCGCGGAGGTCGGAGAGCTGGGGCTCCTTGTCGGTCCCCCGCTGCTCCGTCCGGCGTGACAGCTGGGAGAGCGCGATGACCGGGACGTCGAGCTCCTTGGCGATCGATTTGAGCCCCCGAGAGAAGGCGCTCACCTCCTGAGTCCGGTTTTCCACCTTCCCGCGGGTCCCCAGGATCTGGATGTAGTCGACGAAGATCGCGTCGAGGCCGTGACGCTGCTTCAGCTGAAGCGCGCGAGCCCGCATCTCGAGCAGCGTGATCGACGACGTGTCATCGATAAAGAGCTTCGCCGCCCGCAGCTGGTCCGTCGTTAGGAACAGGTTCCGCTTCTCTTCCTTGGAAAGCCGGCCCTCGCGCAGCCGCTGGAGGTTGACCCTCGCCTCCGCGCACTGGATCCGGAAGCCGAGCTGCGCGGACGACATCTCGACCGAGAAGAAACCGACCACGTACTTGTTGTGGATGGTCAGGTGGGACGCGATGTTCAGGGCGAACGCCGTTTTCCCCATGCCTGGGCGAGCAGCCACCACGACCAGGTCGCTCCGCTGCAGGCCCTGGGTATACGTGTTCATCTGGGTGAAGCCGGTCGGGAGACCGGTCAGCATCGTCCCCCGCCCGTGGATCTTCTGGATCTCCTCCTCGTTCCGCTGAGCCACTTTCGCCAGCTGGACGAAGCCGCCGCGGATCGACCCCTTCGCGATCTCCACCAGCTCGTGCTGGGCGTTCTCGAGGACCGTCTCGGCGTCCGGGGCCTCGATCGCATCCCTGATCGCGCGCCGGGACTGGTGAATCACCGCCCGCCGGAGGGAGGCCTCCCGGACCAGCTTGGCGTACGACTCGACGTTCTCGACGTCCGGGACGAGGTCCACCAGGCCCGCCAGGAACGCGGGCCCACCCGCCCTCTCCAGCTTCCCCTGGCGCTCCAGCTCGTGCCGGACCGTCACCAGGTCGATCCCCTCGCTCTTTCCCCCGAGGTCGAGGCAAGCCCGAAAGACGAGCCGATGGTCCTCCGAGGAGAAGTCCTCCGGGACCAGGAACTCGATCACCCGCGACAGGAGGCTCCCGTCGACCAAGATCGACCCCAAAAGGCTCCGCTCGGCTTCGGGACGGGCCGGGAGGGTCTCGTCGGAGATCGGCGCCAGTATCGACATCGGGAGATCCATTCTTACAGCAAAAACGTCCTTCGTGCCCATGGAGCCGATCAGCGTGGCTGGAGGTCGAGGGCCGGCCGGCCGGCCGCTTCCCGGCGAGCCGCGGCCGCCTTAGCGAAGACGGCCCACTCCTCATCTTGGAGGCGGCGGCACCCCAATGGCCGCTGCCCGCCCGGCGCGCCATGATGGTGCGACCCGGCGGTCGCCAAGAGGCCGAGGCTACGGGCGGGGTCGCGGAAGCGGATCTCGTCCGCTTCGACGTGGTCGCTGTGACTCACCTCGAGGCCGTCCAACCCGGCCTCGTACCCCTCGCGAATCACCCCCTCCGGGTCGTCATGCCAGAACGGGTGGGCCAGAACAGCCAGGCCGCCGGCCGCCCGGATCGCCGAGATGGCATCGAGCATCGTCCACTTCGGCTTCGGGAGCCAAGCCGGACCGCCCCGTTCCAAGAATCGGGCGAACGCCTCGTCCTCGTCGGCCACCAGGCGTGCCTCGACCAGCGCCCTAGCAATGTGTGGCCGCCCGAAGGACCCCGACCCGACCACCCGCCGGATCGCTTCCAGGTCGACGGGATATCCCAGCTCTGCGAGGCGAGCTGCCATTCCCTCGCCGCGGCGAACCCGTTCCCGCCGGAATCCCGAGAGGTGCTCCCGGAACGCTTCGTGATCCGGGTCCACGAAGAGGCCGAGGACGTGCGCGTCCTCCTCCCCGTGGCGCGCCGAAAGCTCCACGGCCGGCACTGCGATGACCCCCGCTCGGGCGCACGCTTCCTCGAACTCTGGGATCCCCTGGAGTGTGTCGTGGTCCGAGAGGGCCAGGACCGAGAGGCCAGCCGTGACCGCTTTGCGGGCTAGTTGAGCCGGACTGTCTCTTCCGTCGCTCCAGGTCGAGTGGCTATGCAGGTCCGCTCCGCCGAACATCGCCCGGCTATCCTACCCCCGTGAGATGGGCGAATTCGTGGACGGCTTGCGTCCTCCTGGGCTTCGCGTCGTTGGGGTGCTCCATCCACCAGCGGACCCGTTCCGCGGTGGAGGCGGTCGGAAGGGCCGAGCCGAAATCCGTCTGCATCCTCATGTTCGACGGGCTCCCCGACGACACCTTCTCGACCCTCCTTGCCGACGGGATCCTCCCGAACCTCCAGAAGGTCGTCGTCGAGCGGGGGCTCCGCGTCGAGACCGCCGTCGCATCGGTTCCGAGCGAGACCTACCCGAACCTCGCGGCGATGTTGACGGGCCTCCTGCCGGGTCACCACGGGATCCCGGCTAACGTCTGGCTGGATCGCCGCCTCCGCCTTCGCGAGGCCCACACCAACATCTTCAAGAGCTACGCGGCGGCCGACTTCCTGGCCCCCGAGGCGAAGACGATCTACGAGCGGCTTCCGGCCGACACGGTCTCCCTGTCGGCGCCGATCTCTCGCGGGGCCACCGTCGACGCGAAGAACATCCCCGCGATCATTGCGTCGTACCTCAGGAACGACTGGGCTTTCCTCGACCGGAAGACCCTCGACGACGTCGGGGATGCCTACGCAGGCGCCCTGGACGCCGGGACGCTGCCCTCAGTCGTCTTTGCGCACCTCATCGGGACCGACGAGGTCGCCCACGACTACGGGCCCGACAGCCCGGAGTTCCGGCGAACGATGGGGTCGATCGACCGCGCCTTCGGACGGCTGGTCCGGCGCCTCGCGCGCCGGAAGGCCGACGACCGCATCCTCTTCGTTCTCGTCGGCGATCACGGAAACTCCGCGTACCACACGCCGGTCGAGGTCGAGGAGATCGTCCACCGGGCGCTCTTCTCCCACCCGGCGGAATCCGACTGCCACGAGGAGGGGTGCGTCGTCGTCCCCATCTCGAAGGGGAAAGAGGGCGCCTACGATGTCGGCGACGCCGAGATCGCCGTGGGCGCCTACAGCGGGGCGATGATCTGGCTCCCGGGGAGCCGCCCTCCCGAGGATCTCCCCACCGTGTTCCGGACGACCCGGAAGAAGAGGCCACACCTGGCCGCCCCGACGACGCCCCATCATCCCATGCCGAACCGCTACGGCTTCGCCGCGGCCCTGGCACGACAGAAGGAGATCCGGCTCGTCGTCACGAGGGGCGAGCGGATGGGTGAGGTCCACGTCTACGGCCCCGCAGGCGAGTCGCTCATCATGACCGAGGAGCAGGCCTCCGGCCCCGATCTCTACTCGTACCGGGTGGTCGACGGCACGGATCCGTTCGGCTACACGGAGGTCGAGGAGGTCCACCGGAATCTCGGGACCGCCCAGACCGCCGACTGGTGGCTTCACGCGACGGCCAGGAGCGGAGCTCCCGACCTCGTCGTCCAGCTTTCGGAGTTCTTCGACTCGCCCCGCTCGCCGGACGTCTACATCACCCCCGCGCCGGGATACGGCTTCAAGTTCAACCGGAGCGCGGGACACGGGTCGTTGGCGCGGAGGGAGATGGTCGTCCCGCTGGTCTTCGCCGGCCCCGGAGTCCCTCATGGCACACTCGAGGCCGCCCGTACGGTCGACCTGGCACCGACGATCCTTCGCTATCTCGGCGTGCCGTTCGATCCGGAGGAGATGGACGGTACCGACCTCTCGATCGAGCATCCAGAGCGTTCTCCGGGACGTAAGATCCGACCATGAATTCACCCACCGAGGACCTGAAGAACCTCGCCAACGGTGAGAGCCACGACCCGCGCGTCGAGGCGCTGGCCGGCCACGTCCGCGCGATGATCGAGATCCTCGGTCTCGACCCAGCCTCCGACCCGAATCTCGTCGACACCGACCGGCGCGTCGCCAAGATGTACCTCGACATCTTTTCCGGACTCGACGACGGGAACCGCCCCAAGCTGACGACCTTCCCGAACGAGGAGCGGTACACGGCGATGGTGATGGAGAAGGAGATCCCCTTCTACTCGATGTGCTCCCACCACTTCATCCCGTTCTATGGCCACGGCCACATCGCCTACATCCCCAATGAAAAGATCGTGGGGCTCTCCAAGCTCCCCCGGCTCCTCGAGTTCTTCGCCCGGCGGCCACAGCTCCAGGAGCGCCTCACCGAGCAGGTCGCGCGGGTCCTGGAGGAAGAGCTGAAGCCCCTGGGGGTCATGGTTGTCATCGAGGCGAGGCACCTCTGTGTCGAGATGCGCGGCGTCAAGAAGCCGGGGGCCGTCACCGTCACCTCGGCCATCCGCGGGATCTTCATGCAGAAGGCGGTCCGCGAGGAGTTCCTAGACCTTCTGCGCCGCAGAGGCTGACGCCCGCGGCGGTTCGCCTACCGAATCCAGCCCGGGTAGGCGCCGGCCTTCCGCGCTTCCTCGGCGAGGTTGTCCTGCTGTCGCCGCACCTCGTCGAGATGCGCTTGAGCCTTCGCAACGGACTCGTTCAGGCGGGACAGCCGGAGCTGCCAGGCGGGCGTCCCCGCTCCCGGCGACCGCGGCCACGAATCCCGGGCGGACGCGGCCCTCGCCATGTCCGACTCAGCGCGAGCGGCCCGGGAGAGAAG
>CALFNC010000303.1 GCA_937902605.1 uncultured Acidobacteriota bacterium
GGTGGCACCCATTCGGACCGAGGACGGCATCGCCGCCGTGGCCCTCGGCTTCGGCGAGAGCGTGGTGGACGGCGAAGCGTGTGTGAGGTTCTGCCCGAAGTACCCGCGCCACCTCGTGCAGTTCTCCTCGGTGGAGGACATCCGGCAAAACTCGCAGCGCGAGTTCTTCGCCCTGCAGGTGGCCGAGCCGGGCGGTGAGGCCGCACACGTCAGGCCGGCCTTGCACGAGTTCGACCTGCAACGCTACGGCCTGGAGATCGCCGAGGCGGACGGCACGCTGGCCGCGGTCGGCTCCACGTACTCTCCCGAGAACGAGGCGGTCTACGATGGGATCGCTCGCCCCGGCGTCCGCCTCGTGACCTTCTCGCCCATCCTTAAGCACCAGATCTTCCCGCTCCCGGACATCCTCGCTCTCCTGCTGGAGGTCTCGGCACAAGGCACCGGCGCTCCGGTGGAGATCGAGTTCGCCGTCAATCTTTCCACGCCGCCCGCGACGCCAAAGGAGTTCGGTTTCCTGCAGCTGCGCCCGCTGGCCCTCTCGCGCGAGCTGATCGAGCTGGAGATCGGGAACGTCGAGCGAGAGGACCTGATCTGCCAGAGCGCGACTGTCCTCGGCAACGGCCGCATCGAGGGCGTGTGCGACCTCGTCGTCGTCGATTACGACCGCTTCGACCGCTCACGCAGCCGTGTCGCCGCAGCCGAGGTGGCCGAGTTCAACGCCGCCCTGGCGGCCCGGCAGATTCCCTATGTCCTTTTCGGGGTGGGGCGGTGGGGCTCGGCGGATCCGTTCCTCGGGATCCCGGTCACCTGGGACCAGATCTCCGGCGCGCGCGTCATCGTCGAGACCGGCTTCAAGGACTTCCGGGTCACCCCCTCGCAAGGGACTCACTTCTTCCAGAACCTGACCGCCAACAACACCGGCTACTTCACCGTGAACCCGGAGCTGGGCGACGGCTTCATCGACTGGGACTGGCTCTCTGCCCAACCGGTGGTCGAGGAGAAGTCGTGCGTGAAGCACGTGAGGTTCCGCGATCCCATCCTCGTCAAGATGAATGGCCGCCGGAACGAAGGGGTCATCCTGAAGCCGACGTTCCGACCGCCAGGGGCCGCGCCGCGTCGGTGACGGCGCCGATCTTGGCCGCATAGCCCAACGGGCTCTCGAGGTCCTCGTCGGTCACGACGTGGACGTCCAGCAGGCCGTCCCGCCTCACGCCGGTGCGGAGGTAGTTCATCTCGGCGAGGCAGAGGCTCCAACCCTCCAGCCAGGCCAGCAAGTCCCTGCGCATCTCCGCGGTGCCGGAGAGATGAACGAGGAGGTTGATGTCGCTGCCGGGCCCCGCCGTGCCGTTCTTGGCGCTGCCGAAGAGGTAGAGCCCCTTGATGCCGAAGCGCACGGCGTCGGCCGCGGCGGCGACGCGCTCGGCCATGCGGAGGCGCCAACGCGAGTGGTCCTCCGTGGGCACCGGCTCGGGGACCCGCTTCTTTTCCGCCGTGACCTCCTCCCCGGCGCCCGGGCTCGTGAGGAAGCCGACGGCGCGGTCCTGGTCCGCGTTCAGCAGCACGCGCAGGACGAGGCCCCCCGTGGCGCGAGGCACGTCGATGACCCGGACCGTGCCCTCGAGATCCGCGAATTCCGGCGCCACGTCGGCTAGGATGTCGGGCGACTCCTTCAGGAACTTCTCGTGAAACGCGATGTCAGGGTCGTCGGGGAACAGCGGGAGGTATCGGATGGAGGCTTCCACCAGGTCCTGGAAGAAGTGCGTGCCGAAGGAGACGTCCGGGACGTAGTTTCCCCTCTTCCGTGCGATCTCGATGAGAGCGGCCGTGTTGTTGATGTCCGAGTAGGTAACGGGGACGCCGAGCTTCAGGTCGCCCCTGCTGCCCCAGCGGCCCGGCCCCATGAGGATGAACTGGCGCTTCGGCAGCACCTTGTTGAGCCGGCCCACGGCCCGCCCCGTGCGCCTCAGGCTGGCGCCGTCCTCGAGCGCGGCATAACGCTCCGGGTCGACGTAGACGATGTGAGTGATGTCCGGCATGCGCCCGTTCGAGACGTAGCGCCGCGCCTCGAAGATCACCTTGTCGCCGGCCAGATCGCGCGGGATCGGCGCCGACGCGACGTCCTCCGAGAAGCTCTGCGGCCGGCACTGCAGAAGATAGAAGTCCGTTCCATCCGAGGCGAACTCGATGTCCACCGGCCCGCCCGTCTTCTCCTTGAGCAGGCGGAGCAGCGCGCGCATCTGGGTGAGGAAGGGCGTGGACTCGATGAGCCCGTCAAAGGTGACGACGATGCGGTCGGTGTCCGACGCCCAGTCGATCAGGAGGGGGCGGTGGATGCTTTCTCCATCCGCGAGCGAGACGATCTGTTGCACGCCGGGGATCTCCTGGCCGCACTCGGCGAGAAGGTCCTTCAAGGCGACCGTCTCGAAGCGCCCCGACTCCATGTTGATGACGTCCAGCTTCCTTGGCGAGTAGCGGACCACCTCGTCGGGGGTGACGTTCACCCTCAGCCCGGGCTGGCCCGGAGCGATCAGCACCGGATAGTCGTCGCCGAGGCGGTCCACCGCGCGCGTGCCGAGGCCCGCCACGAGGCGTACCAGACCGTCCTCTCTCTTGATCCTCGCCGACCAGCGGAATTCGTTGTTGGAGAATGCGACGCCGGCGAACGTGGGCAGGAAGTACTTGCCGGCGCGGCTGCCCACGACCTCCTGGATCATCACGCCCATTTCCTCGTGAACGTCCAGGAGGCCCCGCTCGGCGCGGTACTCGATGGGATCCGGCCCGAAGATCGAGGCATAGACCTCGGCGATGGCGTCCATCAGCGCGTTCAGGCGCTCGCTCTTGGCGCCCTGGTTGGCCAGGAAGAGGCTCTTGTACTTGCCGGAGAACGCCGACCCCATCCGGTCCTCCAGCAGGCTGGAGCTGCGGACGATGAGGGGGCGGCCCTCGAGGTCGTCGAGCGCGACGGAGAGGCCCTTGACGATCTCCGGAGAACAGTGGGAGTTCTTGAAGACCTGGACGATGTGCGGGTACTCGCGCCTCACCTCCTCGATCTCCAGATACTTCCGGTTGTAGACATCCTGAAGCTGATTGAACTCGATGAAGTTCAGAACTCCGTCCGAGGTGACGTACCACGTTCTGGGGATTCGGATGCTTCCGAGCGCATCGGCGTACTCGGGCGACTTCCGCACGATCCGGGCCGCCAGAAACAGCCCCGAGCTCTTCCCGCCGAGCTTGCCGTGGCTCCTTGGGGGACAGATGACATGGCGGGAAAGCTCGTAGAAGTCGCTCACGTCGATGTAGTTCTTGGCCGTGCCGAGGAAGTCGAGGTCGTCGGTGAGGAGGCGGCGGATCAACGAGACCCTCAGTTCGACCTGTACGGTGCGAGACAGGTCGTGGTCGTCGACGGCCGCGTTGTGAAAGCGGCTCAGCGCCTGGGCGATCTCCATCACGGAGGTTCCCTGGTTCTCCACCGCCTCGATCAGGAAGCCGGACTTCTCGTCCCTGATCCATTTCTGGATGCACGAGAGGATCTCGTGCGATCCGAGGTGCTCGGCGGCGATGCGGAAGGCCTCGTCGGCAACGCTGACCAAAGAGTCGATGCCACGCCGCTCCAGGGGCCGGTTCTCGCCTCCGGACTCTTCGGGTCCGCCGCTCCGGCCCGCGGTGAAGCGCGGCAGGAGGTCCTGTGCCTCGGCGATGCCGTTCCAGCAAAGGTAGTTGATCATTCGGCGCGAGACCCGCATCAGCAGGTGCTCGTCGGTCTCGCGCAGGAAGTCGATGATGACCCACCAGTCCCCGCGCGGCGGTGCCGGGAGGCCCTCGACCGCCCCCTGCCGGCCCTGGATCTTGTCCAGGAGCTTGCGGTGCAGGAGGAGCTGCCCGAGGCGCTCGGCGACCGTGTCGATGAGCTTCCTCTCCTCCTTCAGGAACGGCCCCTCGTCCGAGGCCGGCATCGGCTCGACGTAGAACACCTCGACGCTCCCAATCACCTGGCCCTGCACACGGATCGGTGCCGCCTGGACCCACGGTGTCCCGATCAACCCCGGCGGCTCGTAGACCGCGCCGTCCGCGGTGATCCGCGCCCGGCATTCGGCCGGGTACTGCCAGCCTGGCGGGAGGATGTCGATGACGTCCCGGAAGATCTCGTCCAGCGAGGCCTGGGGGCGGTTGCAGATCTCGTTCAGGCGGTAGAGGCAGGTGAGCTCCTTGGCGCGCTCCTGAAGGGCGTCGAGAATCGTGTCGGCACGGCCGCCCGGTGAGCTCATGTCTCTTCTTCCCGCCTCCAGATGATCCCACGTCCCGCGCGCCCATCGACCTCCACGCGCAGCGGCGCGCTCAGACGAACGTGGCGGACGAAGGCCGTCTCCGCGACCGCCGGCCGGCTCTCCAGCCACGCCCAGTCGAGTGTCCCCGGTCCCTCTTGGGGCAGGGAGAAGCAGCTCACGCCGAAGCTCGAGATGTTGTGGAAAAAGTGGGAGCCCTGGCTCATCTCGATGCCGCGCTCCGGCCGCGACGCCTCGACGAGGACCTTGGCCCCCGCGACGTCTCCCCAGACCACCGGGACGCCGAGCCACGGATCGGCGCTCCCCCAGCGCCCGAAGCCGATGAGAACGTACGGTCTCCCCTCCCCCAGGAGGGCGCGGTTCCTCGCGGCGATCTCCGCTGCGGCCGCCCGCGATTGACTGGCCTCGAAGCGACCGGGAGGAAGGTACACGACATCGCGGATCCCCTCGACGATGCCGTTCCCCATGACGTGGTCCGAGGAGAGGAAGACTCTCCAGCCCGGCCGCACGCTCGCCGCGACGTCGACGAGCTCCGTCGAGACCACCATCGGGCGCACCTGCAGCAGGCCGAGCCTCAGCGCCGGGTCCCGCCGCGGATCGAGCGTCGCTGCGAACTCGATCTCGACCGGTCCGCCGGCCGCCTTCTCGCAGGCGGACAGGAGCGACTTCACGAGGCCGTTCAGCGGATACTGGTCGTGGACGAGCAGCGGAGCGAAGGTCAGGACGCGGGGACCGTTCACGCCTGTTCCGGCCACGAGCCGGTCCGAGGCGGTGTTCCAGGTGGACGCGGTGAAGTGAAGTGTGCCGTCCTTCTCGGCCTCGACGAGAGAGGATTTCACGAGGTACTCGGTCTCGCGAACCGGGTCGTACGCCGGAGGCTTCCCCATGTTCACGGCCCAGAACTCGGTCTGCGTGCTCTTGAGGAGGTCGGCGGTGGAGGTGAAGGGCGCGGACGCCCTCGGGTGCGCGGGCGAGTATGTCCAGGAGACCCCTCCGTCCACGATCGTCTTCCCCAGGCCGAGCGCCAGGAGCACGACCCCGTCCTCGGGGCGGGCCGAGCCGAAGCGGTAGAAGCCGTATGAGCGCGCCACGCCGGAGATGTCCGGGTAATAGCGGTCGCCGTGCCGGCGTCCCACGACCTCCTGCAGGAGGACAGCCATCTTCTCTTCGCCGGGCCCGGCCTCCACCGTGGCCCGGTAGGCCTGCGCGCCTCGGAAAAACGTCGAGGCAAAAACCAGCTTCACGGCTTCCGCGAGCTTCCGGAAGCGGGCGTCGGGCTCCGGCTGGTTGTTCGGGATCATCTTGGTCGCGTACACGCCGGCGAAGGGGCGTTCGAGGGCGTCCTCCAGAAGACTCGAGGAGCGGACGGCGAGGGGGGCGTGAATGCCATCGGACAAAGCGCGGAGATCACCCACCATGTCCACGGGAAGGTCACCGTCCTGGAAGGCGCGGGCGATGACCTCGTCGGGCTCGCCGGAGAAGGCCACCTCTTCGAGCCGGTTCTCCTCCACGAATCGGTCGAAGTGCTCGGCCGTGGCGACGGACATCGTCGGGATCGAGACCTCGAAGTCGGGCGAGGCGCCCGGGAAAGCCGAGGCCAGCGTGTCGCGAATGCGGATCAGCCCGGCGGCCTTTCCCCCCACCGGCCCATCGCCCATCCGCGTGGCGGGCTCCGTCCCGTCGAAGAGTCGCCGGTCGAAGCGCGGAAGGGCCGACTCCTCCGCTTGGTCCGTCATCTGCGGTTCCGTGCCGCGTCAGACCCAGCCGCGGTCGTGACAGGCCTTCGCGACGCGGCTGACGGCAATGACGTAGGCCGCGTCCCGCATGTAGAGCTTCTGCTTCTTCGCGAGGTCGGCCACCGCATGGAAGGCCGACGTCATCTTGACGTCCAGCTTTCCGAGGACCTCGTCCTGTTCCCAGAAGTAGTTCATGTTGCTCTGAACCTGCTCGAAGTAGCTGCACGTGACGCCGCCGGCATTTGCGAGAAAGTCGGGGAGGACGAAGATACCGCGCTCCTGGATGACTTTGTCGGCCTCCGGAGTCGTGGGGCCGTTCGCGCCTTCGGCGATCACCTTCACGCGGTCCTTGATCTTCCGCGCCGTCTCTCCGGTCACCTGGTTTTCCAGAGCCGACGGGATCAGGATGTCCACGTTCTGCTCGATCCAGGCGTCGCCCGGAAGGATCTCGTATCCCAGCTTCGCTGCCTTCTCCTTGTCGATGCCCCCGAAGCGGTCCGTGATGCCGAGGAGCGCGTCGGGATCGACTCCAGTCTCGTTCCGGAAGCAGTACGCCGTCTGGTCGGCCTGGTCCCACGAGGAGACGGCGATGACCTTTCCGCCCAGCTTCAGGTAGAGCCGGATCGCGTACTGCGCCACGTTCCCGAAGCCCTGCACGCTGGCCAGGGTCTTGTCGACCTTCAGGCCGAGCAGCCGGAGCGCCTCGCGCAACGCGAAGACGAGGCCGTAGCCCGTGGCCTCGGTTCGCCCGAGAGAGCCCCCCATCCCCACCGGTTTTCCGGTGATGAAACCCGGCTCTCTGGCGCCGCGGATCACCTCGAACTCGTCGAGCATCCAGAGCATGTGCTGGGGCGTCGTCATCACGTCGGGCGCCGGCACGTCCACCGCCGAGCCGACGTTCCGCGAGATCTGCCGCACCCAGCCCCGGCAGATCTGCTCTTGCTCGCGCGCGCTCAGGTTGTGGGGGTCGCAGATGACGCCGCCCTTCGCCCCACCCAGCGGGATGTCCACGACCGAGCACTTCCACGTCATCCACATTGCAAGGGCCCGCACCGTGTCGATCGTCTCCTGCGGGTGGAACCGGATCCCTCCCTTGGACGGGCCTCGGGCGTCGTTGTGCTGGACGCGGAACCCACGGAAAACCTTCACGCCTCCGTCGTCCATATGCACCGGAATGCCGAAGTGGAACTCGCGCAGAGGCCACCTCAGAAGCTCGCGCGTGGCGCCGTCCAGCCCCAGGATGTCCGCGGATTTGTCGAACTGCGACTGCGCCATCTCGAACGGATTGAACGCACTTTTCATCGGGAATCTCCCTCTCTTGTCTTGTCGTCGTGTGTCCGCCGGGAGGGCCGGAACGCGGCGCCCTCTTCGCACCGGATCATCGCCGTCATTTTACCCGCCAGTCCCCCCGGCGCCGGGATGACGGCGTCTTCTTCGGCGTCAAGGAGGCGCTCGCGCGTACCCCCTCGCGCAACGCCTCGAAGACGGCGCGGTGCCCGTCCGCGTTCCAGTGCA
>CALFNC010000304.1 GCA_937902605.1 uncultured Acidobacteriota bacterium
CCCGCGCCAGCGGCAGCCATCAGCCGGATCAGCCGGCCGAGACGGGTGGGGTCGACGGTGGACGGCGTTCCGCCCCCGAAATAGGCCGTCTCGATGGGCTCGGGGACTTCCCCGAGCCGCGCCGCCCCCTCCCGCTCCAGGGCGTCGAAGTAGGCCCCTTCTCCCAGCTGTCCCACGAAGGTCACGAAGGAGCAGTAGCTGCACCGGTGAGCACAGAAGGGGACGTGAACGTAGACCCCGGAGCCCGTCACGGACCGGAAAGGAGGTCTCGGAGCCTCGCGTCCCGGTCCGTGCCCCCGGCCGACCGGCCGGCGAAGAGGAGCCGCTCGACGTATTTTCCGAGGACGTCGACCTCCACGTTCAACCAGTCGCCGGCCCTCCGGTCTCCCAGGGTCGTCCGCTCCGCCGTCCACGGAATGACGGCGACGTCGAACGCCTGGTCCCTGATCGCCGCGACCGTCAGCGAGATACCGTCCAGCGCGATCGACCCCTTCTCCACGACGTACCGCGCGAAGGAGTCGTCCCGGCTGAAAGTGTAGGTCCAGAAGTCTCCCGCCCGCTGGCTCCCCTCCAGACGCGTCGCCGCGTCGACGTGGCCCGCGACGATGTGCCCACCGAACCGCCCGTCGGCCGCCATTGCCCGCTCCAGGTTGACGCGGTCGCCCGCGCGCAGGCGCCCGAGAGTCGAGCGCAGCAGCGTCTCGGGGGAGACGTCGAACTCGAGGCGGCCCCGGTCGACCGACGTTACGACGGTCAGGCAGACTCCCGACACGGCGACGCTGTCCGCCGGCCGGACGTCGGTGAAGAGGAGCGGCCTTTCCACCGACAAGACCGTCCCGGCCTGGCGCCCTTCCACGGCGACCACGCGCCCGACCGCCTCGACGAGACCCGTGAACATCGCCCCGATCCTACGTCACCCGTGGACGACTCGTCCCGTGATCCTCAGGTCGCGGCCGACGCGGTCCACCTCGAGGTGGTCCAGCGCGGGAAGTCGCGACACGGACGGGAATCCCTCCCCCGACAACGGGCTCGGAGCGGTCCGGCCCCCGATCAGCGAGGGCGCCATGTATGCGGTGACGCGGTCGGCGAATCCCGCCGCCAGGAAGGTCCATGCCGTCTCTCCTCCCCCCTCGACGAGAAGCGATCGGACCTCCATCCGATGAAGCATGGAGAGCAGGATGCCCAGGTCGAACCGCCCCTCCGGCGCGACCTCCTCGATCACGTGGATGCCGCGTGCCCGAAAGGGCACGAGGGTTGGGTCGGCGGACGGCCGCGCCGTGACCAGCCACGCCTCCGTCCCCGGGATCGCGTCGAACACCCGCGCCTCGAGACGGACAGTGTTGTCCCCGTCCAGGACGATCCGCCGGTGCGGAACGATCGATCGGTTCCAGCCGAGACGTCGCGTGAGCCGCGGATCGTCGGCCCAGACCGTCCCGGACCCGACCAGGATGGCGTCGCACTCTTCCCGGAGGCGGAGCGAGTCCTCGCGGGCATCCGGTCCGGTGATCCACTTCGAGTCGCCGCTCGCCGAGGCGGTCTTCCCGTCCAGGGACATCGCCCACTTCAGGTGGACGAAGGGCCGACCTGACGACACCGAGCGAAGAAAGATCTCGTTCAGCCGCGCAGCCTCCGCCGCGCAGCCCCCCGTTTCCACCTCGATCCCCGCCCTACGCAGGCGAGCAAGCCCCTCGCCCCCCGTGCGCGGATCGGGATCCTCGAGGGAGGCGAGAACGCGCGACACGCCCGCTGAGATCACGGCGTCGGCGCAAGGAGGGGTCCTTCCCTGGTGCGCACACGGCTCGAGGTTCACGTAGAGCGTGGCTCCCCGCGCCTTCTCGCCCGCTTCCCGGAGCGCGGCCACCTCGGCGTGCAGTCTCCCCGCTTTCTCGTGGAACCCCTCTCCGACGATCGTGCCGTTCGCAGAGACGACGACGGCCCCGACCCGCGGGTTCGGCGACGTCGAGTACTTCCCCCGCTCAGCGAGCTCCAGGACGCGCTTCCAGACGAGGGCGGGATCACCCATTCACGATCGCTTCGGCGAAGGCGCCCGCGTCGAAGTCGAGGAGGTCCTCGGCGGTCTCGCCTACCCCGACGTACTTCACCGGGATCTTCAGGTCGCGCACGATCGCCAGGATCACGCCCCCCTTCGCCGTCCCGTCCATCTTCGTGAGGACGAGCCCGGTCACCCCGGCCGACTTCGTGAACTCCCGGGTCTGCGACAACCCGTTCAGTCCGCTCACGGCGTCGAGGACGAGCAGGACCTCGTGAGGGGCGCCCGGGATCTCTCGCCCGGCGATTCTCCGGATCTTCGAGAGCTCCTCCATGAGGTTGTGCTTCGTCTGGAGCCGCCCCGCGGTGTCGATGATCAGCAGGTCCGCGGACCGGGCCTTCGCGGCCGTGCAGGCGTCGTGGACGACGGCGGCCGGGTCGGCGCCGGGCCGGTGCTTGATCACCGGGATGTCGAGGCGGCCGGCCCAGACCTCCAGCTGCTCGATCGCCGCGGCCCGGAAGGTGTCGGCAGCCGCGAGGACCACCGACTGTCCGGCCGCGGACGCGCGCGCAGCGAGCTTGGCCGCCGTGGTCGTCTTCCCGCTCCAGCTCCACCCGACCATCATGAGGACTTTGGGGACACCGGGCGGAGGCTCGGCCGCCGGCGCCGGCACAAAGAGGCGCCGTTCCATCTCTTCCCTCAGGACGCGCCGTACCAGCTCCTCGTCCCCGGACCCCTTTCGGCCGACCTCCTCCCGGACGGCCTCCACGAGCTCGATCGCGGTCGCCGGGCCGACGTCGGCCCCGAGGAGGGCTTCTTCGAGCGCCTCGAGCGCTTTGGGGTCTGCGAAGACCCGCGCCTTCACCGCCTCCCCGACCTTCGCGATCAGCTCGGTGTGCGTCATGAAGAGCCCGCGCCTTAGCCGCGTGAAGACCGAGGGACGGGAGGAGCCCGGAGCCTCCATTCAGCCGATCTCCACCGCCAGCGCGCGGCATGCCTGGGCGAGCGCGTTCCTCCCCGTCGCCGGAATGCCGTCGGGCGTGAAGACGACGACGACGTAATACCGGCCCGACACGAGGGCCGAGTCGGCCCGCCGTCCCCCGAAGTCGATTGCCAGCTCGCGCAGCGCTCCCAGGCCGCAGGCCTCGGCCGAACGGATCAGCTCGGCGAGCCAGACCGAGTGATACGTCCCCAGAACCTCGATCGCGGACCGGTCCCCGACCTGAGCGATCACCTGCCCCTGCGGATCGAAGAAGGCCGCCGCCACGGCTCCCGGGGTCTCGAGGAGCGGAGAGAGGATCTTAGAGAACATCACGTCACCGCTCCCTTCGGGCGGGGCCCGCCGGCTCGTCGTCCAGAAAGCGCTTCGCCTTCTTCGCCTCGTCGCTTTCCGGTGCCGCTGCGATGGCGCGTTGCATGTACTTCCGGGCCACGTCCCGCCGCCCGGTCGTCAGGAGCGCCAGCGCGGCGTTGTAGTTCGCGGAGACGTCTCTCGGCTCGGTGCGGAGATAGCGCAGCAGGTCGTCGAGCGCGTCGGCGAACGCCTCGCGCCGGACCCGGACGATCCCCCGCTCCCGGTTTGCGCGGACGTACTTCGGGTCCTCCGCCAGGACGACCGTGAACTCTTTTTCGGCCGCCTCCCAGGCCTCCCGCTTGACCTCCAAGAGCCCCTGGTTGAAATGCGCATTCAGCTTCTCCCGGGAGGTGTTGCCGCCGAGGACGGCCTGGAAGTCGGCCTCCGCCTCGTTGATCTTCCCCATTTCCATCCAGGCGACGCCCCGGTTGTTGCGAGCCTCGACAAACTCCGGGTTCAGCCGCAGGGCCTCGGAGAATGCCCGGATCGCCGGCTGGTAGTCCTTCTTGTACAGGAGCGCCAGCCCTAGGCCGTTCGAGACGGCCGGCTCGGTCGGGTAGCTCGCCCGGGCGGCATTGAGAAGCGCAATCGCCTCATCGACCTTCCCTTCCCTCAGGAGGGCGAGGCCATTCCGGTAGTTGATCAAGTCCGAGGTGAGCGGGTTCTCCTCCACTGGCTTCTGGCCGGCCCCCCTGCAGCCGGTTCCGGCCACGGCCACGGCCGCCGCAAGGACGAGCGCCCGCGCTCGCCTCAAGCCGTCACCGCCAGCCGCGCCGCCTCGCCGACGACCTCCAGCTCGTGGGTCGTGAACGCGCGGTCGAGCGCATTGGTCACCTCGGGGTCGAACCGGATCCCCGAGAACGACCGGATCCGCGAGACCACGTAGTCGAACCTCATCGCCTTCTGGTAAGGGCGTGTCGTGGTCATCGCGTCGAACGTGTCGGCGACGGCGATGATCCTCGCCAGCTTCGGGATCTCCTCTCCTTGGAGACCATCGGGGTACCCGTCGCCCGCCCACTTCTCGTGATGGTGCCTCATGCCTGGTATGACCTCCTTCAGCTGCGGGATCTGTCCCATGATGAGGGCGCCCTTGACGGGATGAGTCTTCATCACCTTGAACTCCTCGTCCGTGAGCGCCGTCGGCTTCCGGAGGATCCGGTCGTCGATCCCGATCTTCCCGACGTCATGGAGGAGCGCCGAGATGCGGACTTTCCGCACCTCCTCGGGCGGCAGTCCCATGTTCTTGGCGAGGACCACCGCATACCGCGCGACCCGCTCCGAATGCCCACGCGTGTACGGGTCCTTGGCGTCGATCGCCGCCGCCAGCGCGCGAATTGAGTTGAAGAAGAGCTCCTGGTTCTCCTTCGCGGCCTGCTTGAGGCGATCGACGCTCTTCTCGATCGCCTCAGACATGACATTGAACGTCTCCGAGAGGTCGGCCAGCTCCCGGGCGCCGCGAACCGGCACCCGTTGCGAGTACTGGCCGTCCGCGACCAGCCGTGCTGTGGCCAGCAGCTCGATGACCGGCTTAGACAGAAGCCTCGCGCCGACGATGGCGACCCCGACGGCCAGGACGAACGCGAATGCGGCGCCGATCCATGTGGCGTGGATCATCCGTTCCACGAGCGCGTACGCCTTCGCCTCGTCCTTCTCCACGAGGACTCCCCAGCCCAGGAGGTCCATCGGGGCCAGCGTCCCCAGGACCTTCCGGGCGCTCCGCCCCTCACCGTGGGTGTAGGTCTTCGTCAGCCGGATCGGGTGCGCGATGAACTCCCGAACCAGCTCGACCTTCGGGAGGGTCTCGCGGGACGCGATCAGTGCGGAGTCGGAGGCGACGACGAGGTTCCCGGTCCGGTCGACGACGTAGGCGACGACCTCCCGCTTCCGCTCCTCCTCGAGGAGCCCCTTCACGCGGGCGAGCGAGACGAATGCCTGGACCGATCCCAGGATCACCCCACTCCGGGAGGTGACCGGCACGGCGAGCACGATGCCGCCGTCCGGGAACATCGGCCCGTATAGCGCCGAACCGATCACCAGGTCTTTGCCGTTCCCCTTCATCACGGCTTCCCAGGTCCTGCGAAGCTCTGCCTCCACGACCGGCTCCAGCCCCTCGGGCTCGTACCGGCCGCCACGGCCCGACTGATCGGGCGTCCTCAGAACCAGGAATCCCTCGGCCTGCCGAGCGTAGTCGATGAGCAGGGCGCTCTGCCCTACGAAT
>CALFNC010000305.1 GCA_937902605.1 uncultured Acidobacteriota bacterium
TCGTTCTTCAGGTTGTCGAGGGCCTGGTCGAGGCCGGCCGGCATCGAGGGGACGTCCTTGAGCTCCTCCGGAGAGAGCGAGTAGATGTCCTTGTCGAGCGGGCCGCCGGGGTTGAGCTTGTTCTGGATGCCGTCGAGCCCGGCCATCAGCATCGCGGCAAAGGCAAGGTAGCCGTTGGAGGTCGGGTCGGGGAACCGGACCTCGATACGCTTCGTGGCCGGCTTGGGGCTGTACATCGGGATCCGGATCGCGGCGCTCCGGTTGCGGCTCGAGTAGGCGAGGTTGACGGGGGCCTCGAAGCCAGGCACGAGGCGGCGGTAGCTGTTCGTGGAGGGGTTGGTGAAGGCGGCGAGCGCCCCGGCGTGCTTGAGAATGCCGCCGATGTAGTGCATGGCTAGCTCGCTCATTCCGCCGTATCCGTCACCCGCGAAGAGGGGCTTGCCTCCCTTCCAGATGCTCTGGTGGACGTGCATGCCGCTGCCGTTGTCGCCGAAGATCGGCTTGGGCATGAACGTGACGGTCTTGCCGTGGCGGAACGCGACGTTCTTGCAGACGTACTTGAACCACATGAGGCAATCGCCCATCTTCACGAGGGGGAGGAACCTCATGTCGATCTCGGCCTGGCCGGCCGTGGCCACCTCATGGTGCTGCCGCTCGATCCGGAAGCCGAGCGATTCCATCACGGTCACCATCTCGGCCCGGATGTCCTGCTGGCTGTCGGTCGGCGGGACCGGGAAGTAGCCCTCCTTGTAGCGGGGCTTGTAGCCGAGGTTCGGCTTCTCGTCGCGTCCGGTGTTCCACTGTCCCTCGATCGAGTCGAGGTAGTAGAAGCCGGAGTGCTGATTCTGCCCGTACCGGATGTCGTCGAAGATGAAAAACTCAGGCTCGGGGCCGATGTTCGCGGTGTCGCCGATACCGGTCGAATTGAGGTACGCCTCGGCTTTCCGGGCGATGTTGCGCGGGTCCCGGGAGTAGTCCTGCTTCGTGATCGGGTCGACGATGTTGCAGATGAGGGACAGCGTCACGTCCTTGCAGAACGGGTCGATGACCGCCGTGGAGGGGTCAGGCATCACGAGCATGTCGCTGGCATGGATCGGCTGCCACCCGCGGATCGACGACCCGTCGAAGCCGAGCCCTTCCTCGAAGATCGCTTCGTCCACCTCGGTGGTGGGGGTCGAGAAGTGCTGCCAGGTGCCGATGAAGTCATTGAACTTGAAATCGACCGCCACGGCCTTCGTTTCCTTCATGAGCTTGACGACGTCTTTCGGGGTCATAACCATCCGTCCTCCTCTTTGCCGCTTCGCGTTTCGTTCCGGGGCCGGGCAACGGGGGCCCCGGCGGTCCCATTCGGTTCCTATTAGACAGCAACTCCCGTGCCCCGGGGCGTCTCAGGGTCGGCCGGTCTTCAAGTCGTTCAGGGCGAAGAAGTTGAGCCGGCAAGAACGAAGGCCTTCGGGTCGAGCGCCTTTCTACACTGATGTATCTAATAGCGCCAATAACTACATCAACGTAGGAACGAAAGGTACGGGTTCCAGGCCGGGCTCGCCGCGTCCTCCCCGTCCTCGGGGCGGGAGGACGCCGCTCGCTTCAAGGACACGGCCTCCTCGGGCCGATCCGTCGACAGGATCGTAGGAACCCGCTTCTCGCAGTCACGAAAATGTATGAATCGCTCCACAGACCGCGCCTATCCGGCCTTCTCCTGGTTGGCGTCGCCGGTGTACTCCGAGGACATGCCGGACGAGATCGCGAACTCCGGGTAGGCGAGGGCGCCCATCTCGGGCAGGTCGAGGCCCACCATCTCGGTCTCGGCGGAGACGCGGTTGCCGACGATCGCGTCGAGGACCTTGAAGAAGACGTAGAAGGCGACGAAGACGAAGACGAAGCATGTCACGGTCCCGATGCACTGGGCGACGAACTGCTTCGCGTTGCCGTAGAAGAGGCCGCTCACGGTGCCCGGGACGCTGTTCCAGCCGTCGCCGTACTTCCCGTCCGCGAAGAGGCCGAGCGACAGGACGCCCCAGGCGCCGTTCACTCCGTGGACCGAGATCGCGCCTACCGGATCGTCGACCTTCAGCGTTCGCTCGACGAAGAAGACCGAGAAGACGACCAGGATGCCCGCGATCACTCCGATCAGGACGGCCACCGGCGCCGTGACGAAGGCGCAGGGCGCGGTGATGGCGACGAGACCGGCGAGCATGCCGTTCGCCATCATCGAGGGATCCGGCTTTCCGTACTTCGACATCATGATGACCATGGCGGG
>CALFNC010000306.1 GCA_937902605.1 uncultured Acidobacteriota bacterium
GACGGACGGGGCGATCGGCGAGGCGCTGGGACAGCTCTACGTCGAGAAGGCGTTCAGCCCGAAGTCGAAGGAGCGGATGAAGGTCCTCGTCGAGAACCTCCGCGCGGCGCTCAAGGTCCGGATTGAAGGCCTCCCCTGGATGGGGGCCGAGACGAAGGCCGCGGCGCAGAAGAAGCTCGCGGCGTTCGGCGTGAAGATCGGCTACCCCGACAAGTGGCGCGACTACTCCGCGCTCGAGATCGACCGGACGTCGTACCTCGGGAACGTTCTTCGCGCGCACGAGTTCGAGGTGAAGCGGAACCTGGCCAAGCTCGGGAAGAGCATCGACCGGACCGAGTGGGGGATGACGCCGCCGACCGTCAACGCCTATTACAGCCCGACGATGAACGAGATCGTCTTCCCGGCTGGGATCCTCCAGCCCCCGTTCTTCTACGCCGATGCCGACGACGCCGTGAACTACGGCGGGATCGGCGTCGTCATCGGCCACGAGATGTCCCATGGCTTCGACGACTCCGGCAGCCAGTACGACGCCGACGGGAACCTGAAGAACTGGTGGACCGAGGGCGACCGGAAGGCCTACGAGGCGCGAACCGGACTCCTCGTGAAGCAGTTCGACGGCTACAAGGCGCTGCCCGACCAGGCGATCAACGGCAAGCTGACGCTCGGCGAGAACATCGGCGACCTGGGCGGGCTGAAGATCTCCTACGCGGCCCTGGTCAAGGCCCTTGGCTCCGACCCGCAGAAGGGGGCGAAAATCGACGGCTGGACGAGTGCGCAGCGCTTCTTTCTGAACTACGCGGCGATCTGGCGGAACTCGATCCGGGACGAGGCGCTACGTGTCCGGCTGAATACCGACCCCCACAGCCCGGGCAAGTACCGGGTCCTCGGCCCGCTCTCGGATCTCCCCGAGTTCCACGAGGCGTTCAGCTGCACGTCCGGCACGCCGATGTCCCGCCCGGAGGTCGAGCGCCCCAGCATCTGGTAGACCGTCTCTGTCCTTCCCAGTAAAGCGGTATCACTCCGGGGCGCCTCGAACGGGGCGCCCCGATCGTTTGAGGGGGCGGTTGACCCTTCCCGAGGGCCGCGCATAGTCTCTGCCTCGCCCAGACCGTGGGCCCGAAGGGGCCGAGAGCGGCGGTGCGAGGGAAGGGGACGAAATGACGATCCAGAAGGTCGGGGTCATCGGTGCGGGACAGATGGGGAACGGGATCGCCCACGTGGCGGCGCTGGCCGGGCGCGACGTCGTCCTGCTGGACGTCGACGCGGCGTTCGTCGAGAAGGGGCGCAAGACGATCGAGAAGAACATGGGGCGCCTCGTGGAGAAGGGGAAGGTGACCGCCGAGGCCGGGGCCACCGCCCTGGCCCGCATGAAGACGGGCACCGACCTGGCCTTGCTCGCGGACGCGGACCTCGTCGTCGAGGCGATCGTGGAGGACGAGGCCGTCAAGCACGACCTGTTCCGGAAGGTGGATGGCATCGCGAAGGCGGGGGCGATCCTCGCGTCGAACACCTCGTCGATCTCCATCACGCGTCTGGCCGCCGCCACGAAGCGCCCCGAGCAATTCATCGGGATGCACTTCATGAACCCGGTGCCGGTGATGCAGCTGGTCGAGGTGATCCGGGGGATTGCGACGTCCGACGAGACGGCCGCCGCCGTGGTCGCCGCCGCGAAGGAGCTCGGCAAGACCCCGGTCGAGTGCCGGGACTTCCCGGGCTTCGTCGCCAACCGCGTCCTGATGCCGATGATCAACGAGGCGGTCTTCGCGGTCCACGAAGGGGTCGCCACGACGGAGGCCGTGGACACGATCATGAAGCTGGGGATGAACCACCCAATGGGCCCGCTGACGCTCGCCGACTTCATCGGCCTCGACACCTGCCTGTCGATCCTGCGTGTTCTCCACCAGGGGCTCGGGGACGACAAATACCGGCCGTGTCCTTTGCTCGTCCAGATGGTCGATGCCGGGTGGACCGGGAAGAAGTCGGGGCGCGGCTTCTACCGGTACGCGGGTCCGGGAGGGGAACGAGTCTCTTGATCTGCCAGGTCTGTGGTCAGGAGGACAAGGAGGAGCAGGAGTACTGCGTTCGGTGCCACAGCAAGCTCCTCGTGATCTCGGGCCCGGCGGGCCCGTTCGAGGAGCCCGATTCCGGAGAGACGGTCGGAATGGACGAGCACCTGCTCGAGCGGGTGTCGGTCCTCGAGGAGATCGTCAAGCGGAGCGCCGAGACGCTGAAGACGCTGCTGGAGGCCCTGAACCGGCAGGAGAAGAACGGCTTCGTCGTCCAGACCGGTGTCCTGGCCGTGAAGGACCTCCTCGAACGGAAGGGGATCCTCGCCGAGGAGGAGCTGCTCGATCTCTGGGAGAGTCGGGTCGACGTCCACATGGCCGCCACGGAGAAGCGCGAGCGCTTTCTCGAGCGGCGGGAGCGGATGGTGGCCGGGTTCGGCGGCGAGCGGAAGGAACGGTTCCTGGCGTTCCTCTCGGAGGCCGAGTTCGCCTTCTACGCGCTCGACCCGGAGAAGGCGCTCCGCGCCCTCGAGGAGGCGTGGAAGCTCGACCGGGGAAACGCCGAGCTGGCCTTCTTCCTGGGCGAGAGCGCTTTCAACGAGGGGGAGACGGCGCGGGCGGCGACGATGCTTCACCACGTCCTCGCCCGCGACCCACACCATTTCGAGGCGCTGGTCTACTGCGGCGTGCTGGAGAACGAGGCGGGCCGGACCGCGAAGGCGGTGGAGCTCCTGAAGCAGGCGATCTCCATCAAGCCCGACGCCTTCCTCCCGTACTTCGCGCTCGGCGCGCTCTACGCGACGTCGGGCCAGCTGGCCAGGGCCGAGGTCCTGCTGAAGAAGGCGCTGATGATCGAGGAGAACGCACAGACGGCGTCGCTCCTCGGGACGATCGCATACGAGCGGGGCCGTCTACCCGAGGCGATCGAGCACCTGCAGAAGACGGTGCGCCTCGACCCTACCGACGAGGAGGCGCTCTACCTCCTGGGCCTGAGCTACCTCGACCGCGGCTGGACCCAGAAGGCGGCCGACCAGTTCCGGGCGGCCCTCGAGCTGAACCCGAACCGGATCGAGTACCAGGCGGCCTCGGCCCTCCTCGCTCCGGCGGGGCTGAAAGGGCTGCCGAAAGTTCGCGGGGAGGCCGCGAAGTGGGCGCGGCGCGCCGAGGCGGCAGCCTCGGGCGAGCCGCTGAAGGCCCTCGAGCTGTTCCGGAAGGCGCTCGCCACCGACGCGGACAACCCGACGCTTCTCATCTCGTACGCCCTCGTCTGCTCGGCAGCGGGCCGGACGGCGGAAGCGGTCTCGGCGACGAAGCGGGTGCTGGCGAAGGAGCAGGGGGAGCTGGTCGCAACCGCGGCCTACACGACTCTCCTCGAGGCGCTCCGGTCGGAAGGGAAGTTCCGCGAAGGGGACCGCATCGCGACCGAGATGCTCTCGACGGTGAAGTCGAACT
>CALFNC010000307.1 GCA_937902605.1 uncultured Acidobacteriota bacterium
GATCAGCACTCGGTCGCAGACCAGCTCCACCTCCGGGAGGATGTGGGTCGAGAGGAGGATCGTGTGGTCCTTCCGGAGGCCCCGGATCAGCTCGCGCACCTTGACGATCTGCCTCGGGTCGAGCCCAACGGTCGGCTCATCGAGGACCAGGACCTTGGGGCGGTGGACGAGCGCCCCCGCCAGCCCGACCCGCTGCCGGTAACCTTTCGACAGGTTCGCGATGGGCCGGTCGGACACATCGTCGGCGAAGCACGTCGCGAGGGCCTCATGAGTCCTCGAGGCCGCCTCCCGCCTGGGGACGCCGCAGAGATCGGCGCGGAACCGGACGTACTCCCGAACCCGCATCTCGGGATAGAGCGCCAGCGATTCCGGGAGGTAGCCGAGCTGCCTCTTCGCTTCGAGGGCGTTCTCCGAGATATCGATCCCATCGAGCGTGACCGTCCCCGCCGTCGGGGGGAGGAACCCTGTGATCATCCGCATGGTCGTCGTCTTCCCCGCGCCATTCGGCCCGAGGAAGCCGAGGATCTCGCCGCTCCCGACCTGAAACGTGACGTCCTCGACCGCGACCGTGCCGAAGAACGACTTACTGAGGCCTTGAACTTCCAGCATCTTTTCGAACGCCCTCCGTGTCTGGGCCGTGGACGCCTGAGCGCGCGTCTCAATCCGGCCCGGAAAGCAGCGGCGATGCTAGCACGGGACGCGGCCCTCCCGGGACGCGGCCGCTACCTGGCCTTCTTCGTCCGCCGGGGGGCGGGCCGCGGCCCCGCCCGCTCGGGCCACGGACCGACTGGCTCCCGCATCGGGCCGATCGGCTCTTGGGGCGTTTTGGGCGAAGCCGTAACTACAGCGGGGACAAGCCGGGCGGCCGGAGGGAGCTTCCCGGAGCCGGCCCCGAAGAAGTCGAGGAGACCAGCGGCGATCGACTCGGCCATCTTCTGCCGGAATCCCCTGCTCAGCGTCAGCTCCCGGTCCGCGTCGTTCCCCAGGTTCGAGATCTCGAGCAGGACCCGGTTCGGGATCCGGTTGTACCGGAGGACCGCCGGCACCCACTCCCGCCCTCCGCGGATCACATGTGTCCTCACCGGCGAGAAGGGGTGGACGGGAAGGCCGTTGTCACGGATGGCCCCGAGGATCCTCTCGGCGAGCCGCGTCGAGACCCCTTCGGCGGCCACGCGGTCTCGCTTCAGGAACGACACGACCGGCTCCTCGCGCCACTCTCTGTAGACCGCATATTCCCTCCCCTTCTTCCCGTACCGGTCGCGCAGGAAACGCTCCCCCGGGACGTACGCCATGGCGCCGCGGACCGAGGGGTGGAGCGAGTCGGCGTGGAGCGAGATGAAGACCGTTCTCTCGGGCGGGACCAGCTTCTTGTCGGCTCCCGGGCGGCGCAGGACGCTGTTCGCCAAGTACCACCGGAGGTTGACCCCCGTGACCGGGTCGACGAGGAGGGTCGGGGGGGTGGTCAGGAGCATCCGCCTCTTCGAGTCCGGGAGGCGGTCCCTCTCCGGGGTGTCCCACCCGGAGGGCTCCTTCGTCGTCATGATGACCTCGGCCCTCGTCCTTTCCGCCAGCACCTTCCGGAGCCGGCACGCCACGTCATAGACGTACGTCGACTCCCAGACCCCGCGATGAATCGTTCCGGCATCCCGCCCCCCATGGCCGGCGTCCAGGACGACACGAACGCCCGCGAGACCGCTGGCGGGGACCGGCGCGCCGAACTGCGACGCTTCGGCTTTCTCGTGGGCGAGCGCCCGGGCTCGTGGGTCCTCCTTCGGAAGGAACTCCGCCGAGAGGGCCGCGAGGGGGATCTTCACCGGGTAACCGACCGGGATCGCATGCACGTCCTCGATTCCGGAACGCTCGGCGATCTCCAGTGCCAGCTGGATCACGTCCTCCGCGAAGAGCCGTCCGGTGAAGCGGACCACGACCGCCGAGTAGAGGGCCTCCCCTTTTCGAATCCGGTACAAGGCGAACTTCCCTTTCGCGTCCTCGCCGAAAGCGAGCGACACCGGTTCCAACTCTGGGATCGCCTCGGCGTCCCGGAACGGCACCGACAGGAACTCCGTGGGAATGCGGAACGCCGTTCCCTTCCGGACGACGGCTCCCCTCAGGCCGTTCGCCTTCGCCAGCTCGGCCGCCGTGTCGGGCCGGCCCGTGAACCAGGAGGCAACGGTCGCGATGCTCTCGTCCTCGATGGCCTGATGGATCCAGCCGGCACTCGACCGGACGTCGCCGGGAAAAAGGGCTCGGATCGCCGCCAGCTGGGCCCCCGGGGTCAGGGCTCCGAACGGAAGGACGACCGGCGCCCCGAGCGCCGGCTCAGGCTGCTCCTGTATCGCCCGCGCCATCGACTCGTTCCGCGTCACCCGCTTCGCGAACTCCGCCGGCGTCTCTCCCTCGAACGGCTTCGCCTCCACGACGATCTCCCCCCCCACGAGCACGGCCGTCAGCTCGTCCGAGACCTGGACCCGGCGCTGCTCCTGCGGGCTTGCCGCCGTTGTCGCGAGGGCGAGCGAGAAGGCGAGGAAGAGGAGAGGGGCTCGCGGCAGGAAAGGGCGCCTCGACCTCAAAGGGCATCCGGCGGCCGGAGCGTTGACACGCCTGCGCTTTCCTCCACGGAGCGGGCGAGGGCGAATAGGACCGGCTCGGAGTCGACCGGACCGATGAACTGCATCCCGATCGGGAGGCCCTCGGATGAGAGCCCAGAGGGGACCGAGAGGGCCGGAAGACCCGCGAGGCTCGCCGGGACCGTGAACACGTCGGCGAGGTACATCTGAAGCGGGTCGGCGGTCTTCGCACCGAAGCGGAACGCGGTTTCCGGTGAGGTCGGGCAGAGGATCGCGTCGACCTTCCGGAACGCTTCGTCGAAGTCGCGGCGGAGCAGCGCACGGACCCTTTGGGCGCGGCCGTAGTAGGCGTCGTAGTAGCCGGCCGAGAGCGCAAACGTCCCCAGGAGGATGCGGCGCTTCACCTCGGGTCCGAATCCGGCCGACCGGGTCCCGGTGTAGATGGACGCCAGGTCGCCGTCGCCCCGGCGTGCGCCGTAAGGGATCCCATCGAACCGCG
>CALFNC010000308.1 GCA_937902605.1 uncultured Acidobacteriota bacterium
ACGAGGAAAGTCCGGCGGCCGCCCGGAAACGTGATCTCGAGGCGGTCCCCCTCACGCACTTCGCGGCTGGGCCGGCCCCTCGTGCCGTTCAGGTCGACCTTACCCCCCTTACACGCTGCCGCGGCCTGGGACCGGGTGGGGAAGAGGCAGGCGACGTCGAGGAAGAGGTCGAGGCGGCTACTCAGAAAGCCGGTTTCTCCACGAAACGGTCGAAGACGTAACGGTACTTGTACCCGAGGACGTCGACCGTCATCTCGTACTTCGCGGCGATGCGGATCAGCCCGCCATTCCTCATGATCTTGATCTCGTTGAGCGGGAGGGGAACCTGCGCCTCCTGGGCCCTCCTGTAGATGTCCCACCGAAGGTTGTCCTCCGGCTTGAGGTTCCCGAAGTTCGCCGCCTCGGTCATGGCGTCGAACACGTCGTTCCCCTTGATGTGAAGCGGGATGATCTTGAAGGCCACGATGCACGCGACCACGAGGAGCGCGATCCCCACGACCGCTCTGAAGGCCCCCTCGCCTCTCCTCCGCGCCCTGCTGTCTGCTCCCATCGGACATTCCTCCTGTCTAAAGCTCGGCGACTCCGCTTCCCCTTATCGAACCGGGCGAAACGTCCTTGGCCACCGTGTCTGGTCAAAAAAGTGTACCGCGCCGTCGAGAAACCGGCGCACCGCCGCGCGCTGGCCCGTGAACCGGTCCCGTTCCCTCGGCTCCCGCGACCAGTAGACGAAGAGGGCCCGCCCCTTAACCTGGCCGAAGGGAACCGGGCCCCACGTCCGGGAGTCCCGGGAGTCGTCGCGGTTGTCGCCGAGCGCGAGGAAGGTCCCTCTGGGGACGGTGGTAGGACCCCACGCGTCGGGCGACGCCGTGGACTCCTCCTCCGGTCTTGCCAAACTCCGGTAGACCGCGTAAGGCTCCCCGACCCGCTCCCCATTGCGGGTGAGACGGTCCCCCATGAGCCGGATCGTGTCTCCCGGGAGGCCGATCGCCCGCTTGATCAGGTCCTTCCCCGGCTCTTCGGGCGATCGGAAGACGACGACGTCTCCGGGCGACACCTCCCTGTACGGAAGCAGGAACCGCCAGGGGCCCCGGTGGGGGGCGTACGCGGCCTTGTCGACCACGATGTGGTCTCCGACGAGGAGCGTCCGCTCCATCGAGCCGCTGGGGATCTCGAACGCCTCGAACAGATAGGCCCGGGCGAACAGGGCCAGCAGGACGGCCACGAGGATCGCCTCCGCGTAGGCGCAGGCGGTCAGTAAACCGTGCGGCGCGCCCTCCGGTGCGGAAAAGGACATCGGAGTCAGTCGACCTTCAGGACGGCGAGGAATGCCTCCTGCGGCAAATCGACACGGCCGACCTTCTTCATCCTCTTCTTGCCTTCCTTCTGCTTCTCCAGCAGCTTTCGCTTCCGCGTGATGTCGCCGCCGTAGCACTTCGCCAGGACGTTCTTACGGAGGGCCTTCACCGTGGACCGGGCGAGGATCTTCGAGCCAATTGCCGCTTGAATGACGACCTCGAACATCTGCTGCGGGATCATCTCCTTCATCTTCTCCACCAGGGACCGGCCCTTGGTCGGGGCCTTCGAGCGGTGGACGATGAAGGCGAGGGCGTCCAGCGGGTCGCCGTTGATCAGGACGTCGAGCTTCACGAGGTCGCCGGGCCGGTAGTCGATCAGCTGGTAGTCGAATGACGCGTAGCCGCGCGAGATCGACTTCAGCTTGTCGTAGAAGTCGAGGATGACCTCGTTCAGCGGGAGCTCGTACTTGAGGACGGCGCGCTGCGTGCC
>CALFNC010000309.1 GCA_937902605.1 uncultured Acidobacteriota bacterium
GAGATATTGGCGTGACTGGAGTTCAGACGTGTGCTCTTCCGATCTAGCAGCCGGAGAACTTCAGGATGAGGTCGCGTCCGGTCGCGGCGCGCGCGAGGCGGACGGCGCTCATCAGGGCTTCGGTCCCCGAGGAGACGAACCGGACCCGCTCCATCGACGGGACCGCCTTCGTCACACGCTCGGCCAGCTCCACCTCGCCGCGGCACGGGGCGCCGTACGAGGTCCCGCGCTGCAGGGCCCTTCGCACTGCCGACAGGATCGGGCTGTACGCGTGACCGAAGATCAGCGGTCCGTATGACATGACGTAGTCGACGTACCGGTTCCCGTCGGCGTCGTGGAGGAAGGCCCCCTTCCCCTTCTTCACGAAGAACGGCGTCCCGCCGACCGCGTTGAACGACCGGACCGGCGAGCTGACCCCGCCCGGCATCCGCTTCTTCGCCCGCTCGTAGAGCGCGTCCGACTGGTTCGTCCGCCTGACGTGACGGCGGGCCTCGCGCCTCTCGCCGGCGGGGCGCTTCTCGCCAGCCGCTAGCTTCGGCCGGGCTTCCTTCTTGACCGCTTTCTTCGACTTCGGGGCCTTCCGCTTCATCATCCCAGCCATTCGGACGCCTCTTTTGCGTGGTAGGTCAGGATCAGGTCGGCGCCGGCGCGCCGGATCGAGGTGAGGATCTCCAGCGTCACGCGCGGACCATCGATCCAGCCGTTCGCGGCCGCGGCCTTCACCATCGCGTATTCGCCCGAGACGTTGTAGGCGGCCACCGGGATGTTCGTCGCCTCCTTCGCCGCGCGGACGACGTCGAGGTAGGTCATCGCGGGCTTGACCATGACGAGGTCGGCCCCCTCCTCGACGTCGGAGAGGATCTCCTTGATCGCCTCCCGGACGTTGGCCGGGTCCATCTGGTAGGCGCGCCGGTCGCCGAACGACGGGGTCGACTCGGCGGCGTCCCGGAACGGGCCGTAAAAGCCGGAGGCGTACTTCGCGGAGTATGCAAGGATCGCGACGTTCAGGAACCCCTCCCGGTCCAACGTCTGCCGGATCGCCGCGACTCGGCCGTCCATCATGTCGGACGGGGCGACGATGTCGGCCCCCGCTTTCGCGTGAGCCACTGCTTCGGCCGCGAGAATCTTCAGCGTCGGGTCGTTCTCCACGGTCTCCCCCTTCAGGACGCCGCAGTGACCGTGGGAGGTGTACTCGCAGAGGCAGACGTCGGTTATCACGACCGTTTTCGGGCTCTCGGCCTTGATCGCCTTCACGGCGAGGCAGACCGGCCCGTTCGGATCGGCGCTCGACGTTCCGACCGCGTCCTTCGCGTCGGGGATGCCGAAGAGGATCACCGACTTCACGCCCAGGTCGAAGAGGGCCTTCGCGTCCTTGCCCGCAAGCTCGGGCGACGTCCGGTCGACGCCGGGCATCGACGGCACGGCCTGGCGGACCCCGCTGCCTGGCACCACGAAGAGCGGGGCGATGAAGTCCGAGGGGGAAAGGGTCGTCTCGCGCACCATCTCGCGGAGCGAGTCGGTCAGGCGGAGGCGGCGGTAGCGGTGTGTAGGAAAGCTCATCTCGGTTCCTTCCGGTGGGCACCATCGCCTGCGGCGGCGATGGCTGCGGTTACGGAGTCGATCAGGTCGGTCAGCCGCGCGCGGGATGGGATGACCGGCGCGGGGAGGTGGCGCTGCGCAAAGGCCCGGGCCGTTCCCGGACCGATCGCGCCCCATCTTACTTGCGGGAGCGGCCTCCCCGATGCGCGGACGGCCCCGAGAAGGACGTCGAGGGCGGCCACCGATGAGACCGCGACCCCCGCGTATCTCCCGTCCAGCAGCGCTCGAACGAGCCCCGGATCGGGCCGGGACAGGGGGCGTTTCTGGTAGACGACGGGGGCCGACCAGCGGATGGACCGCTGCGCCAGCGGCTCGAAGGGTTCCGGATCGGCGTCGGAGCCGTGGGGCCACAGAAGGGGCGCCGAGGTTTTCCGAAGGAGTGGGGCGAGCCCGGCCGCTCCAGGCTCTGCCCCGACCTCGACCTGCCGCGCCCCGACGGCAGAGAGCGCCCGCCCGGTGACCGTCCCTGCGGCGAAGGCGCGCTCGAAGCGGCCGAAGAAGCCGGGGCGGGCAGCCTCCAGGACGACGGCCGTGCTCCGGGACGTGACGATGAGGAACCCCCCTCGCGGGTCGAACGAGAGAGCTTCGGTAATCCCCTGCGGGGCCGGCACCACT
>CALFNC010000310.1 GCA_937902605.1 uncultured Acidobacteriota bacterium
GACGAGCGCCTCCTGCAGGGGCGATACGGTGACCGGGCGTTCGAGCTCCTGCTCTATCGCCTCGATCGCCGCCGCCGCCGCCGAGAGGGTGGTCAGGCAGGGGATGTCTCGCTCGAGAGACGTTCGGCGGATCGCCACCTCGTCGAAGAACGACTCTTTTCCGAGCGGGGTGTTGATCACCAGGTCGATCTCTCCGTTGATCATCCGGTCGACGACGTTCGGGCGTCCCTCGTTTACCTTTAGAACCGCGTCCGCGGTCAGCCCCCCGGCGCGTAGGGCCTTGACCGTCCCACCCGTCGCCATCAGCGAGAACCCGAGCTTCGCCAGCTGCCGGGCGAGGGGGAGGATCGCCCCCTTGTCGCCGTCGTGGACCGACAGGAATGCCCGTCCCTTCTTCGGGAGCCGGATGCCGGCGCCCAGCGCCGCCTTGAGGAAGGCCAGGCCGAAGCTCCGGTCGCGTCCCATCACCTCGCCGGTCGAGCGCATCTCCGGCCCGAGGATCGTGTCGACCCCTTCGAATTTGCGGAACGGGAAGACGGGCGCCTTGATCGAGAAGCCCGACACCGCAGGCTCGTGCGTGATGCCGACCTCCTCGAGCGAGGCCCCGAGGCAGAGGCGCGCCGCGAGCCGGGCAAACGGGACGCCAGTCGCCTTCGAGACGAAGGGGACCGTCCGCGAGGCGCGCGGGTTGACCTCGAGGACGTAGAGCGTCCCGTTCCGGATCGCGTACTGGACGTTCATGAGACCGACGACGCCCAGGGCCTCCCCCAGCCTCGCGGTGGCGGCGCGGATCTCCCCGAGCGCCTCTCGCGGCACCCGACGGTACGGGGGAATCACCGCGTACGAGTCGCCCGAGTGGATCCCGGCTTCCTCGATGTGCTGCATGATCCCGGCGACGATCACCTTCCTCCCGTCGCCGAGCGCGTCGACGTCCAGCTCGAACGCGTCCTCGAGGAAGCGGTCGATCAGGATCGGCCGCCCCGGAAACGCCGCCAGCGCCTCCCCGAGCACTCCTTCGAGCGCGGGCTCGTCGTACACGATCCGCATCGCGCGTCCGCCCAGGACGTAGCTGGGGCGGACGAGGAGAGGGAATCCGAGGCTCCGCCCCGCAGCCATCCCCTCTGCCACGTCGCGCGCGGTCGCCCAGGGAGGAGCCGAGAGGCCCAGCTCCCCAAGCAGCTCGCCGAACCGCTCGCGGTCCTCGGCCCGGTCGATCGCGTCCGGGGCCGTCCCCAGGATCTTCACGCCGGCCCGCTCGAGCGGGTGCGCGAGCTTCAACGGCGTCTGCCCACCGAACTGGACCAGGACGCCGAGGGGCTTCTCCTTCTCCACCACCGCCATCACGTCCTCGAACGTCAGCGGCTCGAAGTACAGCCGGTCGGAGGTGTCGTAGTCGGTCGAGACGGTCTCCGGGTTGCAGTTCACCATCACCGACTCGTACCCGGCGGCCGAGATCGCCTTCGCCGCGTGGACGCAGCAGTAGTCGAACTCGAGCCCCTGGCCGATCCGGTTCGGGCCCGACCCAAGGACGATGACGGTCGTCCGGCCGCTTGGCCTCGCCTCGTCTTCGGTCTCGTAGCAGGAATAGAGGTAGGGCGTCTCCGACTCGAACTCCGCGGCGCAGGTGTCGACCCGCGAGAAGACCGGCATGACGCCCGCCGCCGCGCGGGCGGCCCGGACGGCGGCGGTGGACACGCCGGTCAGCACCCCGATGTCCTCGTCCGAAAGCCCGGCCCGCTTGGCTTCCCTCAGGTCCTGCGCCTTCGGGTCCCCACCGGCCCGCACGGCCCGCTCTACCTCGATGACCTCGGCGAAGCGCTCCAGGAACCAAGGGTCGATCCCGGTCAGGGCGTAGACCTCGGTCACCGGCATCCCGGCGCGGAGGGCGTCGAGGACGGCGAAAATTCGTTCGGGGCGCGGGACACGGAGCGACTCTGCCTTCGGCATCGGCGGCCGGTCGAGGCCGTGCGAGATCCAGCCGCCGCACCCGATCTCCAGCGAGCGGAGGGCCTTCCCGAACGACTCGGCGAAGGTCCGCCCGAGGGCCATCACCTCCCCGACCGACTTCATCTGGACCCCGAGGGTGTTCGACGCCCCGGCGAACTTCTCGAAGGCGAACCGAGGGATCTTGACGACGACGTAGTCGAGCGTCGGCTCGAAGGAGGCCGGCGTCTTCTTCGTGATGTCGTTCCTCAGCTCGTCCAGCGTGTAGCCCACGGCGAGGAGGGCGGCGATCTTCGCGATCGGGAAGCCGGTCGCCTTCGAGGCGAGCGCGGACGATCGCGAGACGCGGGGGTTCATCTCGATCACGATCCGCCGCCCCGTCTCCGGGTGGACCGCGAACTGGATGTTCGACCCGCCGGTTGTGACCCCCACCCGGCGGATCACCTTCTTCGCGTCGTCCCGCATCGCCTGGTACTCGACGTCGGAGAGGGTCATCTGCGGGGCGATCGTGATCGAGTCCCCGGTGTGGACGCCCATCGGGTCGAGGTTCTCGATCGAGCAGACGACGACGCACGTGTCCCTGGCGTCGCGCATCAGCTCGAGCTCGAACTCTTTCCATCCGAGGACCGACTCCTCGACCAGGACCTCGTGGACCGGCGAGAGGAGGAGTCCGCGCTTGACGATCGCCTCGAAGTCCTCCGCGTTGTAGGCGATCCCGCCCCCGGTCCCCCCCAGGGTGAAGGATGGGCGGATGATCACGGGGAAACCGAACGGCCGGACGATCGCGCGTGCCTCGTCGAAGTTCCGGGCGAGCCCCGACCGGAGGACGTCGACCCCCACCTCCTGCATCGCTTCCTTGAACAGCAGCCGGTCCTCCCCGAGCTTGACCGACTCGGCCGAAGCCCCCAGGAGCTCGACCCCGAACTTCGCCAGCGTCCCCGCCTCGGCGAGCGCGACCGCCAGGTTGAGGGCGGTCTGCCCGCCCACCGTCGAAAGGAGGGCGTCAGGGCGTTCCCGCTCGATCACCAAGGCCACCGTATCCATCTCCAAGGGCTCGATATAGGTGGCGTCGGCAAACTCCGGGTCGGTCATGATCGTGGCCGGATTCGAGTTGACCAGGACGACCCGGTACCCCTCCCGCTTGAGGGCCTGGCAAGCCTGGGTTCCCGAGTAGTCGAACTCGCATGCCTGGCCGATGACGATCGGACCGGAGCCCAGGACCAGGATCGACCTCAGGTCGGTTCTCTTCGGCACGCGCGGAGTGTACGGGAAGAGAAAGGGGGCCGTTGCTAACATGGGCCCGGCCTCCCCCGGGAAAGGACCCTCATGACGCACCTGTTTCCGCTGACTCTCCTGGCCGCCGCCTCCCTCCCCTTCCTGGCCACCTCCGCCGTGGCAGCCGAGCCTCCAGCCCCCCCCGTCGCCCGGAAGGTGCCGAAGGAGACAGTGCTGCATGGTGAGAAGCTGGTCGATCCATACGCCTGGCTCCGCGAGAAGGCGAGTCCCGAGGTCCGCGCCCATCTCGAGGCGGAGAACGCCTACGCCGACGCCGTGGCGAAGCCGCTGGCGCCGCTCCGGGAGACGCTCTACGCCGAGATCCTGGGACGGATCAAGGAGACCGACCTGTCCGTCCCGTATCGCAAGGGCGGGTATCTCTACTACTCACGGACGGAGAAGGGAAAGCAGTACCCGATCCACTGCCGGAAGAAAGCGACGCTCGAGGCTCCCGAGGAGATCACCCTCGACCTGAACGAGATGGCCAAGGGTGAGCGGTTCATGTCGCTCGGGGTCTACGAGCCGAGCGATGACGGCCGTCTTCTCGCATACTCGACCGACGCCACCGGGTTTCGCGTCTACACGCTCCGGGTGAAGGACCTCGCCACCGGGGCGACGCTCCCGGATGCGATCCAGAAGGTGGACTCGGCCGCCTGGGCGGCCGACGGCAAGACGCTCCTCTACGTCACGGAGGAAGCCGCGAAACGGCCCTACCGGCTCTTCCGCCACTCGCTCGGGGCCGACCCCACGAAGGACCCGCTCGTGTACGAGGAGAAGGACGAGACGTTTCGCCTGGTAGTCCACCGCTCGCGGAGCCGGGCGTTCCTCTTCCTCGAGAGCGCCAGCCACACGGCGAGCGAGTGGCGCTTCGTGAAGGCGGACGCCCCCGAAACGCCGTGGCAGCTCGTGTCGGCGCGGGAGAAGGACCACGAGTACGACGTCGACCATCGGGGGGACCTCTTCTACCTCCGGACCAACCGGGGGTGCAGGGACTTCCGCGTTGTCACCACACCGGTTTCGTCGCCAGGAACAGACCGATGGACGGAGCTGGTTCCCTGCCGCGAAGGGATCGCGGTCTCGCGCGTCGACCTCTTCGAGAGCCACCTCGTCCTCCTCGAGCGCGAGGACGCGCTCCCCCGGCTTCGCGTCACCGATCTCGAGACGGGTGCCTCGCACCGGGTCGAGTTCCCAGAACCGGTCTACTCCGTCTTCCCGGAGGCCAACCTCGAGTTCCAGACCAGGACCTTCCGCTTCAACTACCAGTCGTTCGTCACCCCCCCTTCCGTGTTCGACTACGACGTCGTCTCGCGCGAGCGGAAGCTGCTGAAGCGGACCGAGGTGCCGGGGTACGACCCCACGAAGTATGTTTCCGAACGCCGGTGGGCCATCGCGAAGGACGGCGTCAAGATCCCGATCTCCCTCGTTTTCCGAAGGGGGATGCGGAGCGACGGCACCGCACCGATGCTCCTGCAAGGGTACGGGGCATATGGCGCCTCCTCCTCTGCCTCATTCAGCCCGGCCCGGTTCAGCCTCCTCGACCGCGGCGTCGTCTTCGGCATCGCCCACGTCCGCGGTGGGGGTGAGCTCGGGAAGCGGTGGCACGACCAGGGGAGGATGGCGCTCAAGAAGAGCTCGTTCTCCGACTTCATCGCCGTGGCCGAGACCCTCGTCCTCGAGAAGGTCACCTCGAAGGACCGGCTCGTCATCGAGGGGGGAAGCGCCGGCGGGCTCCTGATGGGCGCCGTTGTGAACGCCCGGCCGGACCTCTTCGCGGCGGTGATCTCGCGGGTCCCCTTCGTCGACGTGATCAACACGATGCTCGACGGGTCGCTCCCGCTGACGGTGGGAGAGTTCGAGGAGTGGGGGAATCCCCGGATCCCCGAGCAGTACGGCTGGATGCGCGCCTACAGCCCGTATGAGAACCTCGAGAGGAAGGCATACCCGGCAATGCTCGTGAAGACGTCGTTCGACGACAGCCAGGTGATGTACTGGGAACCGGCCAAGTACGTGGCGAAGCTTCGGACGCTGAAGACCGACCCGAACCCGCTCCTCTTCAAGGTCAACATGGCGGGCGGCCACGGCGGCTCCTCCGGACGGTACGACAGGCTTCGGGAGACCGCCTTCGACTACTCGTTCTTGCTGTGGAGGGTCGGGATCAAGAAGTAGGTTGGCTGGGTCGACAAAGGCACTCTCACGGTTCCACGACCGTGAAACCTTCGCGTCGCGCGGCCGCAGAGAGACGGGCGTCGAGGCAAACGACCGGTACCTGCCGTGGCTCCCCGTCGGCGAAGACGAGGGCCGCGGCGAGCTGGAGAGCGTCCCCGGCTCGAAGGTCGTGGACGCAGAGAAGGCGGCGAGCCGTGCTGCGGACGGCTCCGGACGGCTCCACCTCGGTCCATCCCGCCTCCGCCTCGGAGAGACGTGTTCGCGCATCCGCGGTCTCGTCCGGTGTCAGCTCGCCGGCCCGCTCGAGCCGGGCAATCGCCGACTCGCACTCGACGGCCGTCCCCCACCAGACCACGACGTCCGGGAACTTCCGGTACAGGGTCCGGGCCGCCGCGCTCGCTCTTTGCCGCAGGAAGAGCGGAACGAGAGCCGATGCGTCCCAGAAGCTCACCGCCCCTCCTCGCGCTCCTCCAGAAGGGCTTTCAGGATGTCGGCCCCCGACGCCGGACGGACCGGAAGCGACTTGAGGATCGCTGGAGACGGCATGCCGGTTCCCCGGTGGATCTTCCCCTCGCGCTCGAGCCTCCCGAGACGGATATCCTGGTCGACATCCTTGCCGGGACGGACGGGCTCGAGTCTCGCGACGGGTGTCTCCCGATCGAGGATGAGAACCGTCTCCCCGGCTCGGACCCGGGCGAGGAGGGCCGAGAGATTATTCTTCGTCTCGGAAATCGTGGCGGTCTTCATTGGGCCATCATAGCCTTCTCCAGTTGGCTATCGAGGTCTCTTCTGGGCCATCCCGGGCGGCGCCGGGGAGGGCTCCGGGGGCGGCGTCTCACCGTATTGGCAGCCAAGCTGAAACGCTAGGAGGAGCACCGGAGCCGACAAGGCGCGTTTCATGCGGGAAGATCGTACCCCGCGATACCATCCCGCCTCATGTCGAAGCCGATTTCGGTTCACAAGTTCGGTGGAACGTCGCTCGGGTCGGCCGAGCGGATCGTCAGCGCCGCCCGTTTCCTTCAGAGGGCCGCGGCCCGCGGCCCGGTCGTCGCGGTGGCGTCGGCGATGGGGGGAGTCACCGACATCCTCCTGCAGGCCGCCCGCGACGCCGAGCGGGGCCGTCTGGCGCCCGCCCGCGCCACGGTCGAGGCGATCCGTCAACGCCACCTGGAGGCGGCCCGGGGGATTTCCGAGGCGACGGGCAAGGCCGTCGAGTTCGACGGGAGGCTCCTCGACGAGCTGACGACCGCGCTCTCCGGCATCTCGATGCTCCGCGAACGGACGCCGCGGGTCACCGACCTCGTGTCGTCCTTCGGCGAGCGGCTCTCCGCCCCAATGGTCTCCGCGGCGCTCTCGGCCCTCGGTGTCCCTTCCCGGCCCGTCGACGCCCGGACGATGATCGTCACGGACGACCGCCATGGCGCCGCCCAGTGCGACCGGAAGAAGAGCGACCCCAAGATCCGGCGGACGCTCCAGCCTCTCGTGTCGAAGGGCGTGGTGCCGGTCGTGACCGGTTTCATCGGGCGGAGCCCTTCGGGCGAGACGACGACCCTCGGGCGCTCCGGCTCGGACACCACGGCGGCCCTCGTCGGCGCGGCGCTCCACGCGTCGGAGGTCGTCATCTGGACCGACGTCGACGGCGTCCTGTCCGCCGACCCCAGGATCGTTCCGGACGCGCACCTGCTCCGCCGCCTGTCGTACCGAGAAGCGGCCGAGATGACCTACTTCGGGGCGAAGGTGCTCCACTTTCCGGCGGTCCTTCCCGCCATCGCCGCCGGCGTTCCGCTCGTCATCCGCAACTCGTTCGCCCCTAAAGGCCCCGGGACCACGATCTCGGCCAAAGGAAACCCCGGCCGCGGGATCCGGGCCGTCACGGCAATCTCGGGGATGTGCCTGATCTCGCTGAATGGGGGCGGGATGGCGGGGATCCCCGGGATCGCCGCGCGTGTCTTCGGCACCACCGCCCGCATCGGCGTTTCGGTCGTCATGTTCTCCCAGGCCTCCTCGGAGCAGAACATTGCCCTCCTGATCCCCGAGGCCGACCGCGCCCGGACCGTCGCCGCGCTCGACCAGGAGTTCCGGTACGAGCGGCTGACGGGCGCCATCGACGGGGTCTCGGCCCGCGTCCGGATCGCCATCGTCGCGGCGGTCGGGGACGGGATGCGCGGGACGAAGGGGGTGGCAGCCAAGGTGTTCGACGCGGTCGCACGCGCCGGCGTGAACGTCGAGGTGATCGCGCAGGGGTCGTCCGAGTGCAACATCTCGTTCGCGGTCGAGGAGCGCGACCGGGCCGCCGCCGTCAAGGCGCTCCACCAGGCGCTGGCGACCGAATGAGCGGCGTCCGGAGCTCCGTCCGGGTCTTCGCGCCCGCCTCGGTCGCCAACCTCGGCGTCGGGTTCGACGCCCTGGGCGCCGCGCTCGACCAGGCCGGCGACGTCGTCGTCGCCCGGAGGTCTCGCCGCCGCGGGGTGCGGGTCGTCTCGATCGAGGGGGACGACGGCCGGCTGCCGCTCGACCCCGAGAGGAACACCGCCTCCGTCGCGGCTCGCGGCGTCCTGGAGATGGCCCGCGCCGGAGGATCCGCCGTGGCCGGGATCGACCTCGAGATCGTGAAGGGCCTTCCCCTCGAGAGCGGCATGGGATCTTCCGCCGCGTCAGCCGCCGCCGGGGGCTTCGCCACCGCCGCCCTGCTGGGAATCCGGGACCGGCGGAAGATCCTCCTTCCCGTCCTGGAAGGAGAGAACGCCGCCGACGGCTCGTGGCACGGCGACAACGTTTTCGCGTCACTCCTCGGCGGTCTCGTCCTCGTCCCCTCCTCGCGCCCCGAGTGGCCGCTCCGGCCGATTTCCCTACCCTTCCCGGATCGGCTCCGCCTCGTCCTCGTCCACCCCGACTTCTCGCTGAAGACGTCGGAGTCCCGCAAGGTCCTCCCGAGAGAGATCCTTCTCGGGACGCACGTCCGGCAGGCGGCCGCGCTCGCGTTGCTCGTCGCCGCCCTCGCCGCGGGCGATCTGAAGGGGGCCGGGCGCGCGATCGACTCGGACTCCGTCGTCGATCCCGCCCGGGCTCCCCTCATCCCGGCGTACCACGCCGTCACACGGGCGATGCGCAGAGCGGGCGCGTTCGGCTGCGCCATCGCGGGGGCCGGTCCGTCGCTCCTCGCCCTGTCGGAGGAGGGACCGAAGGCCGCTGCCATCGCGAAGGCCGCTGTCGCCGCCTGGAAGGCCGAGGGAATCCGCGCGACCGCTGCCGTCCACCGCATCGACCCCCTCGGAGCGCGCGAGATCCCGCTCCCGTAGACTCGGCACGGCATGGCCCCTCAGACTCGCTTCCGCTGCGTTTCCTGCGCCGCCGACTTCCCGATCGAGGAAGTCCGGACCGCGTGCGCGACCTGCGGGTCCCTCCTCGACGTCGAGCACGACCTGGCGTCCTTCGGACGGTCGGGGGCCGACTGGCGCAGCCTGTTCGACCGCCGGCGGTCGGCGCTCCCGGGCCTGGCCACGAAGCCGTACGAGCAAAGCGGCGTCTGGCGCTACCGGGAGCACGTTCTTCCCTGCCTCCCCGAGGTCTCGATCGTCAGCAAGCCGGAAGGGAACACTCGCCTCTACCCGGGACGCGCTCTCGGAGACGAGCTCGGACTCTCCCGGATGTTCGTCAAGCACGAGGGGGAGAGCCCGACCCTGTCGTTCAAGGACCGGGGAATGACCGTCGGGGTCTCGTGGGCGCGCCACCTCGGTATCAGGGACGTGGCCTGCGCGTCGACCGGTGACACGTCGGCCGCCGCCGCCGCCTACGCCGCCGAGGTCCCCGGGATGCGCGGCATCGTCC
>CALFNC010000311.1 GCA_937902605.1 uncultured Acidobacteriota bacterium
GGACGGGCGCGCCCGCGCCGCCGACGCCTCCGGCGGCGGCGGCGGCCCGGACCTCGTTCACCTTCCGCCACGAGGCCATCCCCGGGCTCCCCCGAATCGCCCGTCTCGGATGCGGCGTCCGTTTCCTCGACGCCTTCTCCTTCGGCCTCCGGGGTTTCGACGGACTCCTCCGGCTCGTCTTGCGCCGGGGAGATGTGCCGGTCTTCGCGTGTCGTCTCGTCCAAACCTATCCTCCGAGAGGACCAGCCCTCCACAGGACGGGCCCTCGTCCGTTGCTTCCGACCATGTTCGGGTTGCGGCACAAGCCGCCGTCCCATTCCCGAGCCCGAGGTCGCCGTGAACTTCGTGGAGCGGCCGGTTCCGGCGTGCCGGAACCCCTTCGTGCGAGCCCTTCCGGCAACAAGCTTCGCCGTGGGCTTCGAGTTTTCGGGACTCGCCGGCGTTACCTGCCGGCGGCCGCCGCCCCTGGACTACGAGATGCTAAGCCGAAACGGAAACTCGCGTCAAATCGGGGTTCGGGCGGGTAGAAGGGGGGTCTTGTGGCCAGCTCGATACAATGCGCCCGTGGCACACCTCACCCCACCCCGTAAAAGCCCGTCCTCCACGATGTCTCGCGCGCTCCGGGTAATCGCGGCGACGCTCTTCCTAAGCGCTGGCGCCGCGAACGGTCAGTTCTCCAACCTGACCATGTCCGCCGCCAGCTCCCTCTACGCGATCCCGAACGGCGGCAACTATGACGCGGCGAACGTCTATCTCGCGCCCGACGGCTCGATCTGGACCGCCTCCATCCTCGAGAACGTGATCCTCAAGCTCTCTCCGGACGGGCTCCAGTCCACGCGCTGGACGCTGCCCACGGGCACCGGGCCCAGCTTTCTCCTCCCGAACCCGGACGGGACCTTCTGGGTGAACGAGCTGGGCAACCCGAACTTCGCGAAGTTCGACCCCGCGACCGGTATCCTCACCGAGTGGGCCGACTACTCCCGGCGGCAGACCTCGATGGCTCGCCGGCCGGATGGCAAGTTCTGGGTTCCCGAGACCGGCGGCCCCCTCGCCCTCTTCGACCCGGAGACCGGGACGATCGTCTACTACCAGTCGGCCAGCATCACCACCCTCTCGTACCCTTATCTGGACGGCGACGGCACGATCTGGGCGTGCGACTTCCTTGGGGGGTACCTCGTCCAGTTCACCGCGGACGGTACGACGGCCCGCCGATGGCTTCTCCCCGACGTCATGACCGATCCCTCCAAGATCATCCGGGGCTTCGACGGCGCCCTCTGGATGTCCGTCTACACCTCAGGCCAGCTCGCCCGGTACGACCCGGCGACGAGCGAGATCAGGGTCTACGACCTGACCCTGGGCACGCTGCCGTACGACCTGCTCAACTACAATAACCGGCTCGTCTACTCGGACCAGGGATACGGCGTCATCGGCTTCTTCGACCCGAACGGCTCGACGCCGAGTACCGTTAAGACCCTCACCCCCGAGACGCCCGACCTGACGCTCGACGTCGTCACCAAGACCTCGGTGCCCGTCACGACGACCATCGTTCCCACGACCGACGCCATCGCCGTCCCGCCGCCCGCCATCTCGACCGGGAACATGGGGGCTGGGCTCGGCGAGTACCTCGTCGGCATCGGTTCGAACTGGGGCGTGACGGTGGACGCGGCAAACAACCGCATCATCTTCGGCACGAAGGGATACATCGGGACGCTCTTCCCGCCGATTCCGGCGTCCCAGGACGACCTCTACTTCCCGTCCGCTGCGTCGATCGGTGGAGCGGGGGCGCGGTGGAAGACGCAGCTCGTGGCCTGGAACAAGGGCACGCCGGACTCGACGGGGGCCACGACCGCGCTCACCGTCGCCGAGCAGCTGATCCCGAACGGCTGGATCGCGGGCTACCTGCCGAACGCCACGCAGTCGATCGGCGTAGGCCAGCTTCTCGCTCAGGACGACCCGATCGGCAACGAGATGATGGGCCCAGACTCGTTCGGCGCCCTCCGCCTCGAGGCATCCTCGGGGAACACGGCCGACCTGTTCGGGTGGGCCCGGGTCTACACAGAGCGAGCCGACGGCGGAACGTACGGGTTCGCCATGAACCCCTTCAAGGATGCTGGAGCGGTGCAGGCCGGCGACACGGGGTACCTCTTCACCCCTCCCGACACGGCCCAGAAGACGAACGCCGGCTTCCTGACGGTCGACGCCGCCCAGGGGACGGTCTCGATTGTCGACGCGAACGGGACGACCCTGGCCAGCCGCAGCTTCAAGTGGCCGGGCGGAACCCACACGCAATACTCGCCCCTCTTCTCGTCATTCGGGATCGATCCGGTCCCGTCGGCCCGCTTCGTCGTCAACGTCACGTCGGGGACGGTGCTCCCGTTCGGGACCTCGATCGACCCGGTCACCTCGGACCCCATCGGGCTGGAGTTCGCGAAGTTTAGCGAGGCGGTTACCCTCCAGTGGATCCCCGCGGTCTTCCGCGGGGCCGGCCCGCTCGGGAACGCGTCCCGGACCGACCTGCAGCTGTACAACCCCGGCTCGGTCTCCGCGACGGTCCAGCTCGCCTTCCGCTCCGCCTCGCCAGGCGGGACGCTGCCGCAGGCCGGGGTCACCGTCCCCGCCGGGAAGGTCGTCAGCTTGACCGACCCTCTGGGGTCGCTCCTCGGCCTGACCACCGCGACCGGCACCCTCGATGTCCTCTCCGACCAGCCGGTCTCCGTTTTCGCGCGGGTCCACGGAAGCGACCCGTCCGGCGGGACCTTCGGCTACGGACTCTCTGGCAAGCTCCCCGCGGCCGCCGTCCCCGGCGGGTCGCGGGGCGTCTTCCTCGCCGACACCGACAGCGGCTGGGACGTCATCCAGACCGATCTCCTGCTCGCGAACATCTCCGACATCGCGACGACCGTCACGCTGAACCTGACGACCCCCGACGGGAAGTCGGCCGGGACAAGCGACTACGCGCTCGCGCCCAAGGAGGTCCGGTACGTCGCGGCGCCCTGGTACTCCATCTCAGGCTACGGCACCGCCTTCGGGCGGCTCGACGTTGTCCCCTCAGGGACGGCGTACGTCTTCGCCACGCTCCTCCGGCAGGACCGGAAAACCGGGGACACCGACGCTATCCTCCCGGCGTTGACCACGAAGTGACCGGGCGCGCCGCGGCCCTGACTCTCCTCCTCCTCGCCGCTGCGGCGTGCCGTAACAGCGAGACAGTGACCGCCGGCCCCTCGACGCCCCCGGATCCCACCGCCACTTTCACGCGCGTGCAGCGCGAGGTCTTCACGCCTTCGTGCGCCCTCTCAGGGTGCCATGCGGGGACCTCCCCGCAGCTCGGCATGGTGCTGGAGGCGGGAAAGGCCTACGGCAGCCTGGTGGGGGTCCTGTCCGTCGAGACCTCCCTGCTCCGGGTTTTCCCGGGACTCCCGAACGACTCGTACCTTGTCGTAAAGCTCCGCGGAGACGCCGCCATCCTCGGCTCCCGGATGCCCCCGAACGGTCCAGCGCTTCCTTCCGACAAGCTGGCGCTCGTCGTGGACTGGGTGCGCCGAGGAGCTCCCAACGACTGACCCCTCGGGCGCGGAAGCGTAGGCCCGAAGGGCCGCAGGGAAACCCGGCCTCGGGTTTACCTGATCCATGTTGGCTGCCCTCGGCAGAGGCGCGGAGCGGCTCATGGTAGGCCCGAAGGGCCGCAGGGAAACCCGGCCTCGGGTTTACCTGATCGATGTTGGCCGCCCTCGGCAGAGGCGCGAAGCGATTCGCTTCGCGCTTCGCGACTCTACAGGCTGATCCGGACTCCGAGCTGGAACTGGCGCGCCGTTCCCACGCGGTCCGGAACGTTGAACGTCGGGTTCAGCTTGTACTTCTGGACGCCGTTCACCGTCCCGGCCGAGATCACTTGGTTGTAGTTCGAGGTCGAGACGGAACGGTTGGAGGAGTGCGCCAGGTTGAAGACCTGGACGTAGATCGTCGCGCCGACGCCTGAGCTGAGGAGACTCGAGAATTCCTTCGACAGCGTCACGTCGAGCTGCTGGGAGACCGGCTGGCGCATGCTGTTGCGCGTGGCGTGGTTGGGACCGAGGTCACACGCCCCGTTCGCGTCGCAATTCACGAGGTCGTTGGCCCGATCGTTGAGCACGCCGTCGCCGTTCACGTCGATGCTGTTCCCCGGAGTCCACGGGGCACCGGTCCGCCACTGGTAGAGGGGCGCGACCGTAAAGCCCCACGGGAGGTTGAACACCCCCGAGATGACGACCGAATGGCGAATGTCGAAGTCGGACGGGCCGTAGTCCCAGTTCAAGTTGTTCGCGTCCTCGGGCGAGTTGGTGTCGATCGAGACGCTTCGCTCGTTCGACTGGTTGTCGCGCGAGTCCCCGTAGGCGTACGACGCGGCGAACTGGAACCCCTTCGAGAAGCGCTTCCGGATCGAGAGGAGGACACCCTTGTACTCGCCGTCACCGTCCGACGTGAACGTCTGGATGGCGCCGAAGTCAGCGTTCGGGCGCGGGGACGTGGAATACCGGGGCCGCCCGTCGGGCGTGACCCCAACCAGCGTCAGGTTGGCATCGCGGACCCGTTCGAGGTTCTTCGTCCGCGCGTAGATCAGGTCGGCGCCGACCGCGAGGTCCTTCGCCAGCTCCTGCTCGTAGCCGAGCGAGACCTTCGTGGTGCTCGTGTTCTGGAAGCCCCGGTCGAAGACGAAGAGGCCCGTCGTCGCGCCCTTGGCGGGCGGGACCACCCAGAGGTTCGGGTAGAGCGGGCAGGGCGTCGTCACCGAGCAGTTGATGTTGTAGTCGAGCGCCCGGACGCCGTTGTTCAGGAGGGCGTTCGCCGTCAGGAGCGAGGGGGAGTAGACATAGAAGACGCCGACGCCGGCCCGGACGACGCTCTTGCCATTGCCGGTCGGGTCCCACGCGAAGCCGAGACGCGGAGCCCAGTTGCTCCCGTCAGACGGGATCGACTCGATCGCCGGGTAGAGCGGGTTCTTGTCCTCCGAGCTCGGCTGGCGCTGGTAGTCGTACCGAATCCCGAAGTTGACCGTCAGGCGGGACCAGGGCCGCCACTCGTCCTGGATGTAGCCGGAGATGAAGTCGCCGGTGTAGTCGACGAGACCGTTGTAAGCCGAGAAGTCCTGCCGAAACGTCCGGGCCGGCCCGCTGACGAAGTCCGCGTAGCTCGCGAAGTTGTAGACGCCGTAGCGGTACCGGTAGAACTCGTCGGAGTACTTCACGTGAGCGTAGTCGACACCCGCCTTCACCGTGTTGTTCCCCAAGAAGAAGCTGACGTTGTCAGCGAGCTGGAGCCGGGTCTCGTCCAGGTTGTTCGGGAGAAAGTTGTTCTGCCCGAAGCTTCCGAAGTTGGCGATCACGGTCTCGGGGAGCGTCTGCGAGTTCGCCTTGAACGGACGATGCTCCGTCGCGGCCTGCCCGATGAGCTCGTTGAAGAGCGCCGACGACGCGACCCAGTTCACATTCCCGACCACCGAGTTGAAGAAATTCGACTCCAGGCCGTTGTTGGAGATCCCATAGTCCGGGTTGGGCCTGCCATTGGTCAGGTTATCGCCCTGCTGCTTGTTGTAATTGTCGCGCAACGAGACGGTGATGCTGTCCGAAGCATTCCACGAGAGCTTGACGAACGGGGAGTCGGCGTTGTTGGTCTGGTTGACCGTCCCCCACTCCGTGGCCGGGTCGATCCCCCACTGTTGCAGCTTGGCGAGGTTCTTCGGGTCGAGGAGAGGATCCGCGGATGTCCCCATCCCGACGTACCCGGCCTGGAAGGGGTCGTCGAGGCGCTGCCCATCGTAGCCCCCGAAGAAGAAGAGCTTGTCCTTGACGATCGGTCCGCCGACGAAGCCGCCAAATTGCTTCTGCTCGAATCCGTCGCCGATGAAGCCGTTCGCGTCCCTTTGGGAGAGCGCCTTCGACCGGTAGAACGCGAAGAGGTCGGCGCGGAACTGGTTCGTCCCCGACTTCGTGATCACGTTGATGATGCCCCCTGTCGCGTTGCCGTACTGCGCGTTGTAGGAGGAGGTGATGACCTGGAACTCCTGGATGGCACCCTGCGAAAAGGTGAACGGCGGGCGCGTGCCGCCCCGCTGCTCGCGGAAGAACGACGAGTTCGAGTCGGCGCCGTCGACGTTGAAGGAGTTGGCGATCCCGCGCTGGCCGCTCAGGTGGACGCGGCCCGAGTCGTCGCTCGTGGCGCCCGGCGTGAGCACGACGAGGTCGGTGAAGTTCCGGGTCTGGAGCGGGAGGTTCTTGATGGATATCTCGTTGACCGAAGCGGAGACCTCGGTCTTCGTCTCCTCGATGATCGGAACTTCGCCAGTGACCGTCACCGACTGGCTGACCGCCGCGACCTTCAACGTGAAGTCGATCCGCGAGCTGGAGCCGAGGGCCAGGGTCAAGCCGTCGCGCCTGACGAACTGAAACCCGGGTAGCCGGGCCGTCACCGAGTATTTGCCGGGGGGGAGGAGCGTGAGGAGGTACTTGCCGTTCGCATCCGTGACGGCGGTCTGGCGAAAACCGGTCTCGACGTTCGTGCCGTCGATGGCAACGCCCGGGAGGCCGATCCCTCCCTCGTCACGGACGGTCCCGGCGATCTCCGCCGTCGTCGTGTTGACCTGCGCACTGGCCGGCGCCACCACCGCGAGGCACGCCGCCAGCGCGAGGAACCCTATCCCTAGGCAACGGAACCACCTACGATTCATGAACTCTCCTTCACCGCGGGTTGAGGGGCGGGTCCGCCGACGGGTCGCCCGGATCGAGAAAACGTCCTAGCGCCGAGGTGTCTCGGGCGCCCACACATCGTCGGGGGCCACGACCCAATTCCGGTCCACGACCGGGTCGATCCTCTTCTTCTCGCGCAGCCGATCGATGAGGATCTCCCGGATCTCCGTCGGGTAGACCCGGAGGACCTTCGAGCCCTTCAGCGCCGTGTAACCACCGGCCCCCTGCGCCCGGTACGCGTTGACGGCGAGCGTGAAGCGGTCTTCCGGCCGCACGGGACGCCCCTTGAACGTCAAGTCCTTGATCCGCGACCCCGGAGGGGCGGTCGGGTCGATCCGGTACGAGGCCCCCTGCAGGGCGTCGAAGTTGTAGGAGATCATCTTCTCGTTCTGGGTCAGGACGAGCCGCCGGGCCTCCGCGTCCCATGTGGCCGAGCCGAGAAACTCGGCGGTCCGCTCGAGGATCCCCTTCAGCCTCGCGCCGTCCACCTCGACCACGACCAGCTGGTTCTCGTAAGGGTAGAGTCCGTACAGGTCCCGGACCCGCACGGCTCCGGCAGGGAGGCCCGGGTAGCGGCCGCCCGGGAGGAGCGAGGTGAGCGACAAGTCCGCCCCCGACACATCGCGTTGCACCTCGTTGATCAGGTCGAGCAGCGGCGTGTCCTCCAGCCGTGCCCGCTCGGCCGGGAACGGGGCCGACGCCTCGACGACAGTTTCCTCCATGTATGCGACCGCCCGCTCGTGTGACGGCCCGGCCAGCTTCGCGATTGCAGGGTCGACCGGCACTGACGCGTCGCTCGGGAGGAGGTCTCCCGTCACCGACGTCACGACGAGGCGCCCGTCCCGCCGCTCGAGGACCAGGTCGACGCGGGCGAGCACCTCCCCGTACCGTCCCGGCTGGATCACCGGCACTCCCTCGACCCGCGTGAGAGGAATCCGCCGGTGGGTATGTCCCGTGAGGATCAAGTCGATCCCCGGGACCCCTTTCGCGAGGGCCACGACTCGGTTCTCCGCGTCGGTCCCGTCCGGCTGACCGCTCTTGATGTCGACCTCGAGGCCGCTGTGGAACAGCGCGACCACGACGTCGCACCTCTTCTCGCCTCGCAGGAGCGGCACCAGCCTCCGGGCCGTCTGGACGGGGTCCTCCCACACGAGGCCCGGACGATTGGGCTCCGGCTCCCAGCTCGGAATGTTCGGGGTCGTCAGCCCGAGGACGCAGGCCTTAACGCCTCCGACGTCGCGAACGACGTATTCCGGAAAGGCCGGCGTCCGGTCGGCCGCGTTCAGCGTGTTGGCCGAGAGCCAGGGGAACGACGACTCCTTCTCAGCCTTGCGGAGGACCGCGAGTCCGAAGTTGAACTCGTGGTTGCCGACCGCCATCGCGTCGTAGCCCATCGCGCTCATCACGGAGGCCATCGGGTCAGGGCCGGCGGTTGGGCGCCGCGCCTGGAGGTACTCGACCGGCGTCCCCTGGATCGTGTCGCCCCCGTCCAGGAGGAGCACGTTCGGGTTCTCCTGGCGGATGGCCGCTACCCGCGTCGCGATCCGGCCGAGGCCGACGTCCTCCGCCCTGGCCCGCGCGTAGTCCCACGGAAGCACCCGGCCGTGGACGTCGGAAGTCTCTAGGACCGTTACCCGGATCGGCTCCGCCGTGGCGGAGGGGGCGGCAAGCGCCGCCGTACCGGCGGCGACGAGGATGCCGACCGACACACGAATGAAAAGTACCCGGAGAGGGCACGAGTCTTTCCTAATCAAAACGGGCTGAGTTTTTCATCCCTCGACCGCGGAATCAATGCCAAAGTCGAACGGGCCAGATCACGGGTATCCTTCCGCCCCATGCCACAAGTCCGAGCCAGCTCCGGGACGAATGCAGCGCCGGTTTCGGACGTCCTTCGCGTCCTCGAGGCCGACTACGGCGATGCTGGATGCTCGCTCGTGCACTCCGACCCGTTCGAGCTGCTGATCGCGACCATCCTATCGGCCCAGTGCACCGACGCGAGGGTCAACCAGGTGACGCCCGCCCTGTTCCGGGAGTTCCCCGACGCCGGCTCCATGGGCGCCGCCTCCCAGGACCGGATCGAGGAGCTGATCCGCTCCACTGGCTTCTTCCGGTCGAAGGCGAAGTCGATTCTGGGCGCCGCCCGGGCGATCGTCCGTTCGCACGGCGGCGTCGTCCCGCGGACGGTCGATGCCCTCGTGGCGCTTCCCGGCGTCGGACGGAAGACCGCAAACGTCGTCCTCGGAAACGCCTTCGGGCAGCCGGCCGGCATCGTCGTCGACACGCACGTAGGCCGCCTGACGCGGCGCCTGGGGTGGTCGCGCCATGCCGACCCGGAAAAGGTCGAGGCCGACCTGAACCGCCTGGTCCCAAAGAACCGGTGGGTCTGGATCAGCCACGCACTGATCCTCCATGGCCGTCGAGTCTGCAATTCCCGAAAGCCCCGGTGTGAATCGTGTAGTCTCGCCGGGATCTGTCCCAAGGTCGGAACCGGAGCGCCTCCCAGCTTGGCGAGGAGGAAACGATGACATTGCCGCCCGGCACCGGGTCGGTCGAGGTGATCTGCGGGTCGATGTTCTCCGGGAAGTCCGAGGAGCTGATCCGGCGGCTGACGCGGGCGAAGATCGCGCGCCGGCGGGTCCAGGTCTTCAAGCCGAAGGTCGACACCCGGTTCTCGGAGGTGGAGGTGGTCTCGCACGGCGGCCTCCGCTTACTCGCGGTCGCCGTCGAGCGCTCCGCCGATATCCTCGACCAGACCGACGCGCGGAGCGAGGTGATCGGGATCGACGAGGCCCAGTTCTTCGACGCCGGGATCGTCGACGTGGTGAATCGCCTCGCCGACCTCGGGAAGCGGGTCGTTGTCGCCGGGCTCGACCAGGACTACCTCGGCCGCCCGTTCGATCCGATGCCCGCCCTGATGGCAGCGGCCGAGGAGGTCACCAAGACGAGGGCGATCTGCGTCCGATGCGGCGCCGCGGCGAGCCGGACCCAGCGGCTGGTCTCCTCCGACGAGCGCGTCGTGGTCGGCGCCACCGGCCTTTACGAGGCCCGCTGCCGCCGTTGCTTCGAGCCCCGGATCGCCTCCGTGGACGGCGACCTCCCCTTCACGGAGTCGTCAAGTTCCTGATATTCCGGGGGTTGTTTCGTTATCCATAAAATCTGTGCATTGCCCTGTGATTTGGGCTGTGCAAAAAGGTGCCAAGCCGCGCATCCAGGCATTTCGGCCCGGATTGCACCCGTTCCCGTGCACTCCACCGATGTTCCTTGAAATGCAACAACTTACGAGGCGCATAGCGAAACCGACACGAATTAAACCCGCACGGAAAGCGGACTTACGGGATATGCACAGCCCTCCCCTCGCTCTGGCAGCGGTTTTTCGCGTTCCGAGGGGTGTGAAGGCAGCATGAAATAAGGCCTGTCCCATGTTGCGACAGGCCCGCCCGATGTCGAGAACATCTCGCAACATCATCAGGCGGACGCGATCTCGCGATGGTCGCCGAACACCGTCTTGAGAGAGACGACGATCTCGCCGAGCGTGACGTCATCCGCGACCGCGTCGACGAGGAGCGGCATCAGGTTCCGGCCGTCGCGGGCGGCATCGACCAGATCCTTCCGATGTCGTTCCACCGACGCGGCGTTTCTCCTGGCCCGGAAGGCCCGGAGTCGGGCGACCTGGTCGGACTCGACCGACGGGTCGATGGTCAGAGTCGGGATCGGGACCTCCTCCTTGGCGACGAACTCGTTGACGCCCACGACGATGGCCGTCTTCTCCTCGATCGCCCTCTGAGCCCGGTATGCAGCGTCCTGGATTTCGCGCTGGTAGAAGCCGGCCTCGATGGCCGCCAGCGCTCCGCCCATCTCGTCGATCCGCCCGATCAGCTCGCCGGCCCGCTCCACGATCGTCGCAGTCAGCGACTCGATTGCCCAGGAGCCCCCGAGCGGGTCCGCGATCCGGGTCACGCCGGTCTCGTACGCGATCACCTGCTGCGTGCGGAGCGCGAGAAGGGCTGCGCCTTCGGTCGGCAGCGAGAGCGCCTCGTCCTTGCCGTTCGTGTGGAGCGACTGCGTGCCACCGAGAACCGCCGCGAGCGCCTGGATGGCCACCCGGATCACGTTGACGTCCGGCTGCTGCGCCGTCAGCGTCGAGCCGGCGGTCTGGGTGTGGAACCGGAGCGCCTGCGCCCTAGGGTCCTGGATGCCGAAGCGCTCCTTGACGAGGCGGGCCCACAGGGTTCGCGCCGCCCGGAACTTCGCGATCTCCTCGAGAAAGTCGTTGTGGACGTTGAAGAAGAAGGTGAGCCGCGGCGCGATCGACGTGGCGTCGAGCCCCGCGTCGACGGCCGCCTTGAGGTACGCGAGTCCGTCCGCGAGAGTGAACGCGACCTCCTGCACCGCCGTCGACCCCGCCTCCCGGATGTGGTATCCGGAGATCGAGATCGTGTTCCACCGCGGGACCTCGGCCGCGCAGAAGCGGAAAATGTCGGTGATCAGCCGCAGCGACGGTTTCGGTGGGAACGCGTAGGTGCCGCGGGCGGCGTACTCCTTGAGGATGTCGTTCTGGATCGTCCCTGTGAGCGCGTTCCACGGCGTCCCGCGCCTCCGTGCCACCGCGAGGAGGAGCGCCAGGAGGATCGACGCGGTCGCGTTGATCGTCATCGAGATGGAGACCTTCTCGAGGGGCAGGGTATCCAGCAAGGTCTCCATGTCCTCGATGGAGTCGATCGCCACGCCGACCCGCCCGACCTCGCCGCGGGCGATCCGGTCGTCCGAGTCGAACCCGATCTGCGTCGGCAGGTCGAACGCGACCGAGAGCCCCGTCTGCCCCTGCTCGAGGAGAAACCGGTACCGGCGGTTCGACTCCTTGGCGGTCGAGAATCCGGCGTACTGCCTCATCGTCCAGGGCTTCGTCCGGTAGCCCGCCGGGAGGACCCCCCGCGTAAACGGGAACTTCCCGGGATCGCCGGTGGTCCATCCCTCCGGCACATCCCCCGGCCCATAGGAAACGCGAAGCGGGATGCCGGAAGTGGTCTCGACGGACGGCTCGGAGGCGCGCGGGCGGTCGGACTGGCTCATCGGGACCGAATGCTAGCAGCCCGTGGCATCCTCTTCTGGAAGAGAGTCCTCCCGCCGTGTCAGGCCTACTTCTTCTTGGGAGCCTTCTCCGTAGGCGGAGGGCCGACCACCGTGAACGGCGCGACCGCCTCGACGGTCTTCTTGGCGATCTCGTCCGTCACCTTGAGCCTCAGCTCGTAGTCGCCCGGGCGGAAGTAGTCGCCCAGCTTCGCGTCCACAATGTTCCCGGCCAGGTCGATGACGTACGCGGCCGCCCCTTCTTTCGACTCCGGGATCACCATCGGCTCCTCGGGCGGAAGGGGCACGTCCACCCCGGACCCGCCGGTCTTCGGCTTGACCCGGATCGTCCGCTTCAGCCCGGTCTTCCGCGTGACCGGGTCGATCCCTGGGTTGTAGAGCCGGACGACGTAGGAGAGCCCATCCTTCTTGCTGTCCAGCTTGCCGTCGCCACGGCTCACGAACTTGCGCTGGGCGAAGACGAACGGGTCCTCGGGCTTCAGGCCAGGCATCTCCAGATCGGTGTAGCCGAGCAGGACCGACGACATCCCCAGGTCGGCCGGAAGAGGCGGGATCGACACCGGGCGGTGGCCGGACGAGAGGACCGCGCCCGCTCCGTCCAGAAGGGCCGCCGCCACCTCGTAGTCACCCGGAACGATCGGGAGGATCCGGTCGCAGAAGAACTCGTCTCTGGCCTTCGCGATGTTGGCGGCCTCCTCCCGGCGGGCGGCATCCTTGCCGTCCTTCGCCTTGACGAGGACGACCAGCTTCACCTCGGCGGGGTTCTTCACGGCGTCGGCTCCGGCGTGGATCTGGATCATCAGCCGGGTCGCGCCGTCGCGGTACGCCAGGCCGAAGGGGGCGACGGGCCCGCCGGCGGCCTTGGCGAGGACCCCCTCGAGCATCTGCCGGGCCGCGGCGCTCAGATCGGGTCCCCGCTCCTTCTCGGCGGCCGCCTCGAAGGCCGCCTTCATCTCGGCTTCCACCTGCTCCTTCGTCTTGTAGACGGGGAGCTCCTTCAGGGCCGCGTTGACGAGGGCGACCTGTGCCGCCTTCGCCGACAGCTTCTTCAGCTGGCTTGACTCCTGGAGCGTCTCCGACGAGCTAGACGGCTCGGTCCGGAAGTGGAGCTTCAGGAACTTGATCTCGGTCCACGCCGGGAGCTGGTCGGCCTCGTAGTTGAATTCGTAGAGGTACGCTATCGCACCGGGACCCGCCGAATCGATCTGCATCTGGTCGGCGATGGCAGTTCCGACCTTGCTGCCACCTGGAAGCCCCGCGGTACCGGCGTTCTGAACGGGCCGGCTACCGACGGTCCTCGGAGGTCCGATCAGGATGAAGGCACGCCCTCGTTCGGTCAGGGCTCCCCGGAGCCTGCCGAGCTTGAACAGCTCGTCCGCCTTGGCGACGAGAGCGTCGAAGCGGTCCTTGAACTCGTTCGCCGGGGTCTTGATGTCCGGGTCGCGTCGCGCCCAGAAGAGGGCGACGAACTTCTCGGCCTCCTCGTCGGTCTTGACCGTCTTCCATTCCTTCTTGTCGGCGTCCATGGCCAGGTAGACGAACTCGGGGGAACGGTCCCATTCCTTGAACTTCACGAGATCGGCTCCTAGCACGGGCCAGGCCAGCGCGAGGAGACCGGCAACAATCAATTTCCAGTCTGGTTTTTTCATTTTGGGGGTCTCCGGCTGCGGATTTGCGCCCCCCGGCGCACAGCCTTTGAGACTATATCCCAGGCCCCTCCCGCCGACCCGCCCCAAAGACCGCGTCTCAGGTTCAGATCGTTCGATTGGAGCACCTTGCCGGCTTTGCCGGAACGTCCCTGAGTGCTAGGATCACGGGGATTTCGGAGTCCGGAGGAGTTCACCATCCACCCGGCTTCTCGTCAGCTATTTGAGGCGGGAGCCGTTCGAATAGGGAAAGGAGAAAAGAGGTCAGGAAATATGCGCAGCAATAGAGTTCTTTCGGTATTCGTCGCGCTGTCGCTCCTCGTCGCGGGGGCCACCGCCTTCGCGCAGGGGCTTCCGACGGCCACCCTCACCGGCCGGGTCATCAACGAGGGGCTGGGGCTCCCGGGGGTCTCGATCACCGCCACGTCCCCCGCCCTTCAGGGGGTCCGAACCACCGTCACCGGGGCGTCCGGCGGCTACGCCTTCGTCAGCGTCCCGCCGGGCCCGTACACCATCAGCTTTGCCCTCTCCGGCTTCCAGCCGCAGACGAAGCCCATCCTGCTCGGCGCCTCGCAGACGGCCCAGCTGGACGCCACGCTCAGCCTCACGGCGGTGGCGGCCGAGGCGACCGTCGTCGGGAAGTCCGAGGCGATCTCGCAGACGACGGCGGAGGCGACGACCTACACGGCCGAGCTCCTCTCCAAGCTGCCGACGGCCCGGACGGTCACCTCCGCGGTTCTCCTCTCGCCCGGCATCAACAACAACGCGCCCAATGGCATTTCCATCGCGGGGGGCATGTCGACCGAGAACCTCTGGACGGTCAACGGCGTCGTCATCACCGACAACGTCCGATCGACCCCGAACGCCCTCTTCATCGAGGACGCCATCCAGGAGACGACGACGACGACGGTCGCCGTCTCCGCCGAGTACGGCCGTTTCACGGGCGGCGTGATCAACACGATCACGAAGTCGGGCGGCAATACGTTCAGCGGCTCGATCCGCTCGACGCTCACCGACAGCGCGTGGGCCTCCACATCTAGCTACCGCGTGCCCGCGACCGGTGTCAACCCGCAGGAAGGGACGTTCCCGAACAAGGTCATCCCGACGTGGGAGGCGACTTTCGGCGGACCGATCCTGAAGGACAAGATCTGGTTCTTCGCCAGCGGACGGTACTTCGACACGAGCGACTCCAACGCCTACCTGACCAAGTTCACGAACATCGCCTACACGGGCGGCGCGAAGGAGGACCGGTACGAGGGGAAGCTGACGTTCTCGCCGTTCCAGAACCACACCCTCACGGTCGACTACATCGGGGTCGATCACACAGACTCCAATTACAACTTCGGAACGAGCATCCCGGTCTCCGACCTGGCGAGCAACTACAACCGGCAGCTCCCGCAATCGGTCTTCGTCGCCAACTACAACGGCGTCCTGACCGACTCGTTCTTCGTCGACGCCTTCTACTCCAAGCGGAAGTTCACGTTCGAGAACGCGGGCGGCCACTTCACGGATTTCGTCAACGGCACCGTCATCCGCGACCTCTCCCTCGGCGTCTCGTACAACGCTCCGATCTTCTGCGGCATCTGCGGCCCCGAGAAGCGCGACAACGACGACTACGTCATCAAGGGGACCTACTTCCTTTCGACGAAGGAGACGGGATCGCATAACATCGTCGGCGGCTACGACGACTTCGGCGGTCAGCGGCTCTCGAACAACTACCAGTCGGGGAGCAACTTCGTCCTCTACACCTTCAGCCCGAGTGTCGTCCAGGGGTCGACGATCTACCCGGTCATGAACCTCGGCACCGAGCTCGACTTCTGGCCGGTCCTCCAGGCGTCGCAGGGTAGCGACGTCCGGACCCGTTCGGCCTTCATCAACGACACCTGGCGCCTAAACAACCTGCTCTCGTTCAACCTCGGCGTCCGGTACGACAAGAACCACGCGACGGACGCCGCCGGGAACGTGACCTCGAACGACCAGGCCTTCAGCCCCCGCCTCGCCGGCACCTTCGACATCCAGGGCGACGGGAAGCTCAAGGTGACCGCCAGTTACGCCAAGTACGTCGCAGCGCTCCAGGAGACCCAGGCGGGAAGCGGCGCGTCGCTCGCCGGCACTCCTGCCGACTTCTACTGGTACTACGACGGTCACGGTGCCACGCCGATCAACACCGGCAGCGGGCCGTACCTCTCCTCCGCGGACGCCCTGAACAAGGTCCTCAGCTGGTTCCAGAGCGCAGGCTGCTACCCGAACCCGCTGGCCTCGTCCTGCCAGATTGCTCAGGGCGGCGCCCCCTCGATCGGCGGAGTCAACGTCCAGATCCAGGGCTCCCTGGCCTCCCCGAACGCCAAGGAATACGTCCTCGGCTTCGCCGGCACGCTCGGCGCGAAAGGCACCTTCCGGGCCGACTTAGTCCGCCGCGAGTTCAGCGACTTTTACGACCTGAAGAAGGACCTGACGACCGGTAAAGTCACGAGCCCCTATGGCGCCCAGCAGGACCTCGGCCTCGTCGTCAACTCCAACGACTACCGGCGTGAGTACACCGGCCTTCATACGCAGTTCGCTTACCGCGTAGGCGAGCAGCTGAACCTGGGCGGCAACTGGACCTGGTCGCACCTGATCGGCGACATCGTCGGCGAGACGTCAGGCTCCGGCCCGATCCGCGGCGGCGACCACGTCTACCCCGAGTACTTCCAGAAATCGTGGAACAACCCGGTCGGCAGCCTCTCGAGCGACACCCGCCATCGCGTCCGCCTGTACGGAACGTACGACGCCAAGATCCCCGCGCAACTCGGCAGTCTGAACGTCAGCCTCATTGAGTCGTGGGACACCGGCAACCCCTATGGCGCCGTCGGCACGATCAAGACCGCCGCCTACGTCACGAACCCGGGTTACCTGACGACCCCCGCGTCGGTGAGCTACTACTTCACCGCTCGCGACGCCTACCGGACGGAGGACATCTACCGGACCGACCTCGCGCTGACCTACTCCTACAAGATCGGCGGCGCCGTCGAGCTCTATGTCGCCCCCCAGATCTACAACATCCTCAACTCCCAGCACGTCATGTACGTCAACCAGACCACCAACACCAATTTCAACAGCACCGCCGCCTTCAACACGTTCAACCCCTTCACCACCGCCGCGCCTGTCCAGTGCCCGCAGGGCCAGACCGCCGCGCAGTGCAAGGCGATGGGCGCCAACTGGCAGAAGGGTTCCCTCTTCGGCACGCCCACCGATCCGACCTACTACCAGTCGCCTCGGACCTTCCAGGTCTCCGTCGGCGTCCGCTTCTAACCTCTTTCTCTTCCATCTCGGACGGCCCCGGCGGAAACGCCGGGGCCTTTTTTCTGACAGTCTCCGGCCCCTCCTCGGTCCGTCCCCAGCCCCGGGCGGCGGCACGTTAGACTTCGCGCCGATGAAGCGTCGGCTCGTCCCGCCCGGGGCCCTGTTCTT
>CALFNC010000312.1 GCA_937902605.1 uncultured Acidobacteriota bacterium
GCAGCCGCTGCGTCGACGTCTGCCCCGAGTACTGCCTCGCGATCGTCCCGTTCGAGGAGCTGGACCTGGCGGAAGAGGATCGGCAGCTCTTCGCCGAGAGGGCTTCGGGGAGCGGTCTTCCCCTTTCGGCGATGGTCAAGGACGACGACCGCTGCATTCGCTGCGGGCTCTGCGCGATCCGGTGCCCAACCGACGCCATGACGATGGAGAAATTCACAATGACCGAGCGCTTCGCGCCCTGGGCCGGTTGAGGAGTTCCGAATGGTAGAGACAAAAGACCGACGCGATTTCGTCCTGAAGCTCGGGATCGGGGCCGGGATCACCGCGCTCGGGGCCCAGGCCGTAGCCTCGCTTCGCTCGCTCGTCCCGAACGTCTCTTACGACTCGCCGACCACCGTGAAGGTTGGACCTCCGAACGACTTCCCCGACGGGATGAAGTTCCTCCCCGACGAGAGACTCTTCGTGTTCCGCGACGGCAAGACCTTCCACGCCATTTCCGCGGTCTGCACCCACCTCGGGTGCACGGTCCGCGCGGAGGCGCTGTCACAGGTCCAGACGCAGGGCGTCGAAGGCAAGTCGCTTCGGATGACGCACCGGTTCCTGTGCCCCTGTCACGGCTCGAAGTACAAGGGGGACGGGAGCAATGAATCGGGCCCCGCCCCCTCGCCTCTCGCCTGGTACCACCTCTCCCTCGCCTCTGATGACGGCCAGCTCGTCGTCGACCTGGCCAAACCGGTCGGGCACGACTTCCGCCTCACCCTCGCCTGAGGCCCGAAGGAGAAAGAAGTGAGCGCCCCCAAATCCGCCCCCGGCGTCCACCCGAAGCCCTTCTGGAGCTTCCGCCCCACGTCCGACCGCGAGGCGGGCGACGCCGTCGTCTCGAATTTCGTCCTTCACTGGTTCCCGGCCAAGGTCTACAAACCCTCGCTCGATTGGAATTACTCCTTCTGGCTCGGAACGGTCTCGGCCGCGCTCTTTTTCCTCCTGATCCTCTCCGGTCTTCCGCTTCTCGTCCTCTATGTCCCATCGGTGGAGCGGGCCTACGGCTCCGTGAAAGACATCGAATACGTCGTGACCTTCGGGACCTGGATCCGCGCTGTCCACAGGATCTCTGCCCATCTGATGGTCGCGGTCGTCTTCCTCCATCTCGTGCGGGTCTTCCTGACCGGCGCCTACAAGAACGGCGTGGGCCGGGGTCAGATGCGGGAATGGAACTGGGTGATGGGCGTCGCGATGCTCCTCCTCACTCTTTTCCTCTCCTTCACCGGCTACCTCCTCCCGTGGGACCAGCTCGCCTACTGGGCGGTGACGGTCGGCACGAACATCGCCAGCGCCGTTCCCCTCATCGGCCCGAAGATGCGCGAGCTCCTGATCGGCGGCCGGACGATCGAGCAGGCGACGCTCATCCGCTTCTATGCCCTCCACATCGTCTTCCTGCCGGTCGCCCTCGGCGCCCTGTTCGTCTACCACATGTGGCGCATCAGGAAGGACGGCGGCCTCGCCAGGTCGGACGGCGAGGTCCTGCTTCCGGCCGCGCAGGAGGTTCCCCCGGGCAGGACGAAGACCTACTCCCTCCTCGGCGTCGCGCGCGGCACCTCGCCGACGATTCGGACGAGGAGCCTGGAGGCACCCGAACTCTCAGTCAACTCGGTCACCGACCTGACGCGCCGGATCGCGATCGTCGTCCTCGGGACGATCGCGGTGGTCAGCATCCTCTCCGTCTTCATCGCCTCCCCTCTCGAAGAGGCAGCCAACGCGCTGGTGACGCCGAACCCGGCCAAGGCCCCGTGGTACTTCCTCTGGCTGCAGGAGATCGTCACCGACACGACGGTCCGGATCGGGTCGTTCACGATCAATGGCGCATTCCTGGGGGGCGTCATCCTCCCTGGCCTCCTGATCGGCCTCCTGACGGTGTGGCCGTGGCTCGACCGGAGTCCCGCCTCCGCGGCCGGGGCCTGGTTCCACGGGAGCCGGAAGAAGCAGAACGCGGTCTTCCTGCTTCTCGTCCTCGTCGTCGTCCTCTTCACCGTCGTCGGCACCTTCATGCGCGGACCCTACTGGCACTTCTTCTGGCCGTGGCAGGCGTGGCCGGAGCTCCCGACGAGGATCTGAGATGGAACAGCGCACAAACTCCCCTTACCCGAAGATCGACCGCCCGATCCTCGCAGCGATCGGCCTCCTGCTCGTCGTCTCGACCGTCCTCTTTGCCTGGAGCGACCGCCGCCACGACTGGCGCTACTACCAGTTCGAATTTAAGAAGCGGGTCGCCGAGAAGTACGGCGCGGAGAAGGCGCACACCGTACCGGTCGGCCTCGACCAGATCTGGGCCGGCGACCTCCGGCGCGCCGACCGGTGCGTCGTCTGTCACCAGGCCACGCTCTGGAAGGGCTTCGAAACGGCGGAGCACCCGTACCGGACGCACCCCCCCGAACCGCTGAAGGCGCACCCGATCCAGAAATTCGGCTGCACCGCCTGTCACGGCGGCCAGGGTTTTGCCGTCGACGCCGACAAGGCGCACGGGCCCACCCCCTTCTGGGAGGAGCCGGTCCTCTCCGGCTCGCTCGGAGAGGCCTACTCGCTGGCCGAGAACAAGAAGGCCCTCATGCAGATGAACTGCAACGTCTGCCACCGGTACGACCGGGAGACGAAGGGGGCCGAAGCGATCAACCGGGCAAAGAACCTGGTCCTCGAGAAAGGGTGCCGGGCCTGCCATGTGATCAATGGCCGGGGCGGGACGATCGGCCCCGACCTGACCTTCGTCGGCGACAAGGCGGCCGAGCAGTACGACATGACCCGCCTCTCCGGCCAGAAGACGTCGTTCGCGTGGCACGTCGCCCACCTGAAGGACCCGAAGGCGCTCGTCCCCGAGACGGTCATGCCGAACTTCAGCTTCGGGACGAAGGACTCGCAGGCCCTCGCCATGCTCGTGATGTCGTGGCGGAAGGCCCCCGTCCCGGCCGACTTCCGTCCGGGCACCCCGCGAACCGACCCGCAGACGCCGGAGGAGGTCATCGAGGAGCAGAAGATGAAGACCGGTCCGGGCGCCTGGTTCGTGAAGACCGGCTGCTTCGTCTGCCACTCGGTCTCGTCGCTCGGCGTGAAGAGCGCGGCCCAGATCGGACCGGACCTCGCCCTCGCGGTCGAGGACACCCAAAGCCGGTTCGGCCGGACCGTCGACGACTTCTTCATGAACCCGACCGGCACGATGGCGGTCGTCCTGTCGCGCCAGATCATCCTGAGCCCCGAGGAGAAGAAGGTCGCGATCGAGAAGCTCCGGGAGGCGTTCCGGGAGCACCAGAAACAGAAGGCCAGCCAGGCATCGGCCACGTCGGCCACTTCGGCTAATGCTCCGAAACATTGAATCGCCCACGTGAATCGAGAGGGAGGAGAAGACGATGAGTGAAAACAGAAAGAGCATCCTGACCTGGGGGCTCCTGGGTCTGGTCCTGGTCGGCGGGATCCTGGCCGGCCGCTGCGCGCCCTCTGGCCCCAAGGGGAAGAAAGAGGGCGGTGCGGCGAAGTCCGACGCGGCCATCGCCGCGATGAAGACCTACGTGGCACCAGGCGACCTCGATGAGTACTACCTCTTCTCGTCGGGCGGCCACTCCGGCCAGATCTATGTGTATGGCGTCCCGTCCATGCGCCACCTGTCCACGATTCCGGTCTTCACCCCCTATCCGGGCATCGGCTACGGGTTCGACGACGAGTCCAAGGCGATGCTGGGCAACCTGACCTGGGGCGACGCCCACCATCCGGCCCTCTCGGAAACGGCCGGCGACTATGACGGCCGGTGGCTCTTCATCAACGACATGAACGGCCGGATCGCCCGGATCGACCTGCGCGACTTCAAGACGAAGCAGATCCTCGGGCCCATCCCGAACATCTCAGGCAACCACGGCTCGTCTTTCGTCACGCCGAACACCGAGTACGCGATGATGGCGTCACGCTTCTCCATCCCGATCCCGAAGGGGACGGTCGCTCCCATCGAGAAGTACGCCACCGACTACAAGGGGATCGTCTGCGCGATCAAGATCGACCCGAAGACGGGGCAGATGGCGCTCGCGTGGCAGATCGTGACGCCCCCCTTCGACTGGGACCTGGGCGACGCCGGCAAGAAGGTCTCCGACGGCTGGATGTTCTGGACCTGCTACAACTCCGAGCGGGCCACCGGGAAGCTCGAGGTGACCGCCTCGCAGCGTGACCGCGACTACATCGCCGCCGTCGACTGGAAGGCCCTCGAGAAGGCGGCCGCCGAGGGGAAGGGCGACACGATCGGCGGGGTCAAGGTGATCGACCCGAAGAAAATCCCCGGCCTGATCTACCTGCTCCCCTGCGGCAAGTCGCCGCACGGCGTCGACGTCTCCCCGGACGGGAAGTACGTCGTCGGCTCTGGCAAGCTCCAGGGCGTCACCACGGTCTTCAACTTCGAGAAGATCCAGACCGCGATCAAGAACAAGGACTTCATCGGCGACGAGGACGGCATCCCCGTCCTGAAGTACGAGTCGATCAAGGACGCCGAGGTCCCCGTCGGCCTCGGGCCGCTCCATACCCAGTTCGGCGGCGATGGGTTCGCCTACACGTCGCTCTTCGTCGACAGCGCCATCGCCAAGTGGAAGATGGGGACCTGGGAGGTCGTCGACAAGATCCCGATGTCCTACTCGATCGGCCACCTGTGCGCCGCCGAGGGAGACACCTGCTCGCCCAAGGGGAAGTACCTGGTCGGTCTGAACAAGCTCTCGCACGGCCGGCACCTCTCCGTCGGCCCGGGACAGCCCGAGTCGTCGCAGCTCGTCGACATCTCCGAGGAGAAGATGAAGCTCCTCTACGATGCCTTCACCGAGCCGGAGCCTCACTACGCCCAGATGATCAAGGCCGACAAGGTGAAGCCGATCGAGGTCTATCCCAAGGAGGAGAGCAAGCACCCGCTGGCGATCTGGGACGTGAAGGACGCCGGCGTGACGCGCAAGGGAAACGAAGTGCTCGCCAAGGTCGTCCTCGTCCGCTCCACGATCACTCCACAGCTCATCGAGGTGAACGAGGGCGACACCGTGAAGATCGCGATGACCAACATCGAGCAGACGACTGACGAGCTGCACGGCTTCGGGCTGCTCGACTACAACATCAACATCGTCTGCGACCCTGGCGAGACGAAGGTCGTCACCTTCAAGGCCGACAAGAAGGGCGTTTACCCCTACTACTGCACCAATTTCTGCTCCGCGCTCCACCAGGAGATGCAGGGCTATCTCATCGTGAAGGCCAGGTCCTGACCTGAGGCGACCCCGAATGACATCGTTCTTCGAAAAAGAGACACGGTTCCTCGATCAGCCTCTCGGAATGGCGCCCCGCGTCCTCCTGCTGATCGCCACGCTCCTCCTCGTCTTCACCTATGTCTTCCCCCTCTGGCAGCTGACGATGTTCGCCCCGCAATACCCGGAAGGGCTTCGGATGGACATCTACAGCTACCGCCTCGAGGGGGGCAACAAGGGGCAGGACGTCAAGGAGATCAACATCCTGAACCACTACATCGGGATGAAGGACATCGAGACGGCCGACTTCACCGAGTTCAAGTGGATTCCCTTCGTGGTCGGCGTCATGGGGTTGCTCTTCCTGCGGGCCGCGATCCTCGGGAAGATCTCGAACCTCGTCGACGTCTTCGTCCTCTTCTGCTATTTCGGCGCGTTCTCGCTCTGGTCGTTCGGCTACAAGCTCTGGAGCTACGGACACAATCTGGCGCCGACGGCCTCGGTGAAGGTCCCCCCCTTCATGCCGCCGCTCTTTGGCTTCAAGCAGCTGGCCAATTTCGGCGTCTACTCTTACCCCCGGCTCGGGTCCTACGCCCTCGCCCTGGCCGTCGTCTGCCTCGCGCTCGCCCTTCTTCTCGCGTGGCGGTCCGGCCGAAAGTCCGCCAGCGCCTGATCCGATGCGCTTCGCCGCGTTCGCCATCCTCGCCGTGTCGCTGACCCTTCGCGGCGAGGAGATGGCGCCAACGCTGCCCGGGACGCTGGAGGGGCGTCCGTCTCCGAGGGAACTCTCCCCGCTCCAGGCCCGGGTGGACGTGGCGGGGAACGGCGAAACCGTGGAGGTCGGGCCCGGCACCTTCGCCGGCGACCTGTTCATCGACCGCCCCCTGCGCCTCGTCGGACGGGGACGCCCGCGTCTCGTCGGGTCCGGAGGGGGAAGCGTGGTCCGCATCCGGGCCGCCGACGTGACAATCGATGGGTTCGACATCGACGGCCGTCAGGGCGGAGACCTCGGACGCGACTCGTCGGGGATCCACACGTCGGCTCCCCGCACGACCATCCGGAACTGCCGCGTCGTCGACTCGCTCTTCGGGATCTACCTCCGCGAGGCCGACGGCGGCCTCGTCGAGAGCTGCTCGATCCGCGGGATTCCCGGAAGGGACGCGGGAGAGAAGGGCTCGGGGATCCACGTCTGGAACACGACGGGCTTCACCCTCCGGAACAACGAGATCGTCGATGTCCGGGACGGCTTCTACATCCAGTCCTCACCGAATGGCGTCGTCACGGGCAACACCGCTCGGGACCTCCGGTACGGCCTCCACTACATGTTCTCCGACGACAACGTGTTCGAGGGCAACCTGTTCGAGAACGGAGCGGCCGGAACCGCGATCATGTACTCGAACCGGCTGAGCTTCCGCCGCAACCGGTTCGTCCACAACCGCGGCTTCGCTTCGGTCGGCCTCCTCTTCAAGAGCTGCGACGACGTCACGGCCGAGGACAACCTCCTCGCGGACAATGCACGGGGGATCTTCCTGGAAGGGTCGAACCGCTGCCTCTTCCGCCGGAACGTCGTGGCGGAGTCCGACACGGCCATCGTCCTCTACGATTCGTGCAGTCTGGTGGTCTTCGAGGGGAACTCGTTCGTCGGGAACCTGACGCCGCTGACCCTCTCGGGGAAGCGGACCGACACCCGCTTCGACGGCAACTACTGGTCGGAGAACGACGAGCCCGACCTCGACGGCGACGGCCGGAGCGACCGTCCCTACCGCCTCACTAGCGTCTTCGACCACCTCCGGGGCAACCTGACGGCGGCCGACCTCTTCACCCAGGGCTTCGCCGCGGCCGCGATCGGTGCGGCCGAGCGAAACTTCCCGGTCCTCGAGCTAGTTTCGGCGGAAGACCATTCGCCGCTCGCCCGCCCCCCGCAACTTCTCGCCGTACCCCGGCACCGGGAGAGGCGTCGCGCCGCCCACCTGCCGGCGCTCGCAGGTTCGTCCCTCGCCCTCGGGGGAGGGCTGGCGCTCCTCCTGTCGGGCCGCCGGATCGGCGCGCCGGCGAATCCGGGAGGCAGCGCGTGATCCGCTTCGAGAGGCTCACGAAGAGCTACGGCGGTCACGACGCCGTTCGCGACCTTTCTTTCACCATTGAGGCGGGAGAGGTCGTCGCGCTTCTCGGCCCCAACGGCTCCGGGAAGACCACCTCGCTCAAAGCGGC
>CALFNC010000313.1 GCA_937902605.1 uncultured Acidobacteriota bacterium
GGCGGGCAATCACCGGCTACTCGTGCCGGAGCGCCTCGATGGGAGGCAGGCGGCTGGCCTTGACCGCGGGGAACGCGCCAGCGACGACGCCGGTCAGGGTCGCCAGGACGAGGCCGGACACGACGAGACCGGGAGTAACGAGGGTCGGCAGCGGGGAGAACGCCTCCACGCCGAACGCGATGAGCCACCCGAAGAAGACCCCGATGGCGCCTCCGCCGAGGGCGAGAAGGGCCGCCTCGAGGAGGAACTGCCTCCGGATGTCGCGCTTCCTGGCCCCGAGCGCGAGCCGCAGGCCGATCTCCTTCGTCCGCTCGATGACGGAGACCAGCATGATGTTCGCGATGACGATGGCGCCGACCACGAGAGAGATGCCGCTGATGAAGACGAGGAGGGCGAAGGCGCCGGCCGAGATCGAATTCCAGACTGCCTGGACCGCTTCACCGGTGACGAAAGCGACCGGGTCCGGGGCGGAGGGGGGGGTATGGCGGATCGCCCTGAAGATCGCCCGCATCTCGTCGATCGACGCGGAGACGCCGGGGACGCCTCCGGACGCCTTCACGAAGAGGCCGAGACTGCGCTGCGTCCCCCAGCTCTTCGCGAGCGTCTCCCGAGGGACGTAGACGACGTTGTCCTTGCTCTGGCCGAGGACGGAGCCTTGCTTCACCAGGAGGCCGACGACCCGGAAGGGGATACCCCCGATCGACACGTCGCGACCGACGGGGTCGACGCGGGGAAAAAGCTCCTCGCGGACCTCGGACCCGATGACTGCGACGTAGGCCCTTCGCTCGTTCTCGAGCTCGGTGAAGAACCGGCCCGCCTCGAGGTCGAGGTTCTGGAGCTCGGCGACGTTCGCGGTGGTGCCGCTGATGTTCACGTCGGCGAGCCGGCGGTTGCCGGTCTTGACCGCCTTGACGACCGACGACTGCGCGCCGATCGCGACCGTCGTCCGGGACATTCGGGCGGCCTTCTCGAGGTCGGCCTTGGTGATCGACTTGCGCTTCAGCGCCTCCAGGAACTGCTCACGGGAGGTGATGATGCCGAACCGCGTGACGACGTAGACGTCGGGCGAAAGCGTGAAGAGCTTCGTGGCGACGTAGTTGTTGAGTCCCGTGATGACGGCGATGACCGCCACGACGGTCATGACGCCGATGATGACTCCGAGCAGGGTCAGGAACGACCGGAGCTTGTGGGCTCCGATCGCCCGGAGGGCGACCCGCACCAGCTCGCTGTTCAGCATCGGCCTCTCGTCGTCAGGACTTCTTCGAGTCGTCCCGGGCCACTCCGGTGTTGTCCACCTTGACCCGGTCGCCGACCTTCAGCGCCCGCAGGGCCTTGAAGGGGCCGCTCACGATCTCGTCCCCCGCTGACAGCCCTTCCAGGACCTCGATCTGGAGCTCGGCATTGATCCCGGTCTTCACTTTGCGGAACTCGACGGTCCCGTCCTTCTTCGCGAGAAAGACTCCCTCCACGTCAGGCTTCTTGGCCGATGGTCCGGCTGTGGGGACGGGGGTCGGCTTGGCCTCCTTCCCTTTCCCGGGGCGGATCAGGGCCGCCTCGCTGGAGACGACGAGGGCGGGGATCGGGATGGCCAGGGTTCCGGCCCGCCGGTCGGTCTCGATCTCCCCGGAGACCGAGAAGCCGGGCCGGATTCCCGAGGGCGGTGCGTCGAGCTGGACCTTCACCTTGAAGTTGACCGCGGTCGCGTCGGTCCCGAGGGCGGACTTCGTGATCGGGCTGCCGCCGATCTCCCGGACGGCCCCGTCGAACTTCTTCCCCGGGAAGGCGTCGAGCGTCAGCTTGGCTTTCTGCCCGAGCTTCACGCGAGGGATGTCGGTCTCGTCGACCTCCATCTCCGCGTCGACGACCGACATGTCGGAGACGGTGAGGAGGACGGTCCCGGGATTGTTCATCGTCCCGATAATCGCGTTCTCTCCGGCCTCGACCGGGCGGGCAGTGACGACGCCGGAAATCGGCGAGGTAAGGGTCGTCTTGTTCAGCGAGTCGTGGTTGCCGGCCAGCTGCGCCCGCGCTTGGTCGATCCGCCGTTCGGTCGCGTTCAGGCCCGCGACGGCCGAGTCGAACGCGAGCTGCGCTTTCTGGGTCACCTGCTCCGACGAGATCTTTGCCTCGAAGTTCTTCCGCTCCCGCTCCCAGTCGCGGTCGGCCTGGATTTTCGTCGCGCGGTCGGCCTCGCGCTGGGCGAAGAGCGCATCGAGGGCGGCCTGCCCGGCCCGGGTGTTCGCGTCGTACTGGACCTTGTCGATCTGCAGGAGGAAGTCACCCTTCTTCACGGGGTCCCCCTCGCGGACCGCGAGGTTGACGATCTGCCCCATGACCTGGGACGAGATGTCGACCTTCTTCTGGGCCTGGATCCTCCCGTTCCCGTTCACGGTGCCGAGCAGGTCGGTCTTGACCACCTTGGTCGTCGTCACGGTCACCACGTCCTTGTTTCGGGACGCGATCGAGAAGACGACGACGAGGATGACGACGAGAGCGCCGCCCCCTCCGATGAGCCACTTCCTCTTCGGGTTCAACTAGCCTCCTCCGTCAGACGACGGACGCTCGTCGCCCAGCGATTCACAGCCTTGGGGGTACGCAGGCCGCGCCCTTCGAGTTTCAGACCCGGACGCGGTCCGTGGGGGGTGACACCAGAAAATGGCGGAGGAGGAGGGATTCGAACCCCCGGAGCCTCGCAGCTCAACGGTTTTCAAGACCGCCGCCTTAAACCACTCGGCCACTCCTCCTTCTGAAAAGACCCGACACGATCAAAGTGGCGGACAGGGGGGGATTCGAACCCCCGGTA
>CALFNC010000314.1 GCA_937902605.1 uncultured Acidobacteriota bacterium
GGGAACCGCCATACGGTTCTCCTGATCCGCTGCAGCAAGACCTTGCCTAGGCAGGCGCGAAGCGCCTGCCTAGGCCGGCGAAAGCCGGAGCCGGCCGCCTATCCGGCGGCAGGCTCCGGCTTCTTCTTGAAGAGCCAGGCCATCAGCACTCCGAGGAGGTAGAGGCCGATCATCGGGAGCGCGAAGGCGCACTGGGTCGGGATGTCGGGCGTCGGCGTGATGAGCGCGGCGATGATGAAGATGATCAGCACCGCATACCTGAACTTCAGGAGGAGCCATTTCTCCGTCACGACCCCCATCCGGGCCAGGAAGAAGATAACGATCGGCGTCTCGAAGCAGATCCCCATCCCGATCAACGTCTTCGACAGGATGTCGAGGTAGTCGTCGATCTTGAGGACCGGCGTGAAGTCCTCGCCGGTCGAGACCAGGAACTTCGCCACCATCGGGAAGGCGATCTTTAGGCCGAACAGCCCGCCCCCGATAAAGAACGCGCATGTCAGGATCACGAACGGCCCCGCCCACTTCTTCTCGTGGCGGTAGAGGCCGGGGGCCACGAACAGCCAGATCTGGTACAGGATGACCGGGCTCGCCACGAACACCCCCGCCAGGAGGGCGATGTTGATGTAGAGCATGAACGGCTCGGTCAGCTGCGTGTAGGCGAGCTTCGTCCCCTTCGGGAGCACATCGAGGACCGGAGCCTGGAGAATCCGGAAGATCTCCTGGGCCTTCCACCAGCAGATGAGGAAGCCGACCGCGATCGCGATCGCCGAGATGAACAGCCGCTTACGAAGCTCCTCGAGATGCTCGAGGAACGTCATCCGCGGCAGGTCGCCGCCGTCGTCTCCGGTCGTCACGCGGGGTGGTTCGGGGTGCCGTCCCTGGGCTGCAGCGACGTCCCCTCGACCGTGGCCTTGGGCGAGGACGGCTTGACTTCCGCCACTTCGGCGCTGCCGGGAGGCTCTTCCTTGGAGACTTTGTCGATCTCGTCCTCGATCGACCGCTTCAGGTCGTTCGAGGCCCGCTTGAACTCGCCGAGGCCCTTCCCGAGCTGCCTGCCGATCTCGGGGAGCTTCTTCGGGCCGAAGAGCAGGAGCGCCAGAACGAGAATCAGGATCAGTTCCGGCATGCCAAGGTTGCCCATCCGATGCGAGTCCTCCGCCCGCATCGTCATCGAGCGGGGAGCCGAAGTCAAGGACGAGGACAGGACGAGGACGAGGACCGGACAGGGCCCGGAACGAGGCGGCGGGGACCCATCATCGCGCCCGGCCGGGCCGGTTCGCGCCAGGAAGTGGGTGCCGTTCCGGCCCTGGCGTGGAACATGCTACCGTCTCCGACGGAGGTCCCCGTGACGCAGAATCCCATGGACCCAAATCGCCAGACGAAGAGAAGGCTCCTCCTCGCCGTCGTGACGCTCGCAGGGACCACCCTGTTCGGCGGCCTCTTCGGCCCAACGCTCTTCGCCATCTCCGACGCCTCGAACCCGGCTCTCCGGGAATACGCCGATCTTCTGATGACGACGAAGGCGTGGTACGCCGACGACCTCGCGTCGGACAAGCTCGTTTATTCGTCGGTCCACGGAATGCTCGGCTCCCTCGACCCGCACACGAATTTCCTCGAGCCCGAGGAGTATGGGGCAATGCAGGAGAAGCAGCGTGGCTCCTTCTTCGGCCTCGGGATCATCATCTCGAAGAGAAACGGGAAGGTCACTGTCATCACGCCGGTCGAGGGCTCACCAGCCGAACGCCTCGGAATCCGCGCCGGCGACATCATCGACCGGATCGAAGGCGAGGCGATCGACGACCTGGCCGTGGACGCCGTCGTCAAGAAGCTGAAGGGCCCCAAGGGGACGAAAGTCCGGATCACGATCGTCCGGCCCGGGCTCGGCGAGCCCCTCGAGATGACCGTGACGCGGGCCGAGATTCCGACCAACTCCGTCGCGTTCGCCTTCTTCCTGGACGAGGAGACCGCCTACGTCCGCCTGAAGGACTTCACACAGACCACCGTCCCCGAGATGCTGGAGACCTGGACCAAGCTCGAAAAACAGGGGATGAAGAGACTGGTCCTGGACCTCCGTGGGAACCCCGGCGGCCTCCTCGACCAGGCCATCGGTCTCTCCGACTTCTTCCTCCGCAAGGGGGAGAAGGTCGTCTTCACCAGGGGCCGCAATGCCTCCTCCGAGCAGGTCTTCAACGCTCCGGGGAGAAACACGAAGCCGCGGATCCCGGTCGTCGTCCTCATCAACAAGGGATCGGCGTCGGCCGCCGAGATCGTGGCCGGCGCGCTCCAGGACCACGACCGCGGCCTGATCGTGGGCCAGACGAGCTGGGGCAAGGGCCTCGTCCAGTCGGTCTATACGCTGACCGACGGCGCCGGGCTCGCCCTGACGACCGCCAAGTACTACACGCCCGCGGGGCGATGCATCCAGCGCGACTACAAGGAGGTCCTCGAGTACCTGATCCCGGGCGAGGAGGAGCTGGACTCGGACGAGTCGGAGGCCGCGCCGGACAGGCGGACGCTCTTCCGGACCGATTCGGGAAGGAACGTCTACGGGGGCGGCGGGATCGCCCCGGACGTCTCCGTCAAGGTGGACCCGCTCTCGCGGTTCACTGCCGGACTCTTCGCCCGCGGCGTCTTCTTCGAGTTCGCAGTCGACTACCGCACCCGGAACATGGCCATTCCGCGCGGCTTCCAGGTGTCGGACGAGGTCCGGTCGGACTTCTTCAAGTTCGTCGACTCCCGGCCGACCTTGTTCGAGAAGCCAGCGAAGGAGATGTACGCGGCGGAGAAGGATTCCGGCATCGTCGACCGCGCCATCCGCGAGGAGCTGATGAACGCCGTCTACGGCCGCGAGACCGGGTACCGGGTTCTCCTGGAAGGGGACCCGCAGCTGAAGGCTGCCCTCGGGCTCTTCCCCGAGGCGGCCAAGCTCGCCGGGATCCCCGAGGCGGACGCCGCCGGGGATCACAAGCTGGCCAAGAAGTAGCCCTACTCGGGGAGCTCTAGCTCCAGCGGCGCGTCCGGAGCGGTCGGCGAGACCGCCACCCATCCGGACGCGCCAGGCGAACCGGGCCGGCAGACGACGTAGCGATAGGCGCCGGCCTCGAGAGGGCCGGCGTCGAACCGCCCGGCCGGGTCGGTCGAGACCAGCCGTACGCTCCCGCCCCCTTCGGACTGCACGGCGATGCGGCCGCCGGCAACGGGGCCGCCGGGCGACACGAACCTCCCGCGGAACCTGCGGGCCGCCGGGAACCCGAGTTCGGCCCCGCCATGGGCCGGACAGCCGGCTTCGGCGAGGAGGCGCTGGAAGCACGGACAACGGGACGCCCGCGTAGAGCAGCCCATCGGGGCGAGAGAGACGAAGAGCCCGGCCAACCAGAGCAGCCGGGCCCGCGGGGTCACGCGCGTTCCGGCCAGCCCTACCGCACCAGCGTGTTGTTGTCCACGAGGAACCGGCGCGTCCCCGCCGAGCGAAGGTTTCCGCGCCCGTCCAGGACCTCGACGAGCAGGTCGTGCTCGCTGTTCGAGAGCTTCGTGGTGTCGAGATAGAACCGCCAGCGCGCGTAGCCGCTCTGGGGGTAGTTCTGGTAGATCAGCCCCACGTCGAGGCTCGCGAGGCCGTACTCGGCCGGGAAGACGCCGGTCACGGCATCCACCTGCTTGACCCCGTCGATCAGGACGTGGACCTCGGCGACGCCGTCGAGGTCGAGCGCCCAGCCGATGACCGGGTAGATGCCGTTGATCATCTTGTAGTTCGGCGGGTCGTCCACGTAGGCGATCGGCGGCGGGTCGGGGCTCGCGCTCGAGCACTCGAACGTGATCGGGATCTCCTTGAGCAGGGTGATCTGGTCCTCCTTGTCCGCCGCCTTTACCTGGAGGATGTGTCCGCCCTCGCGGAAATTCCGCTGCGTTAGGAGGACCCCAACGTCGATCGCGAAGCTGAAGCCGCAGTTCGGAGCCTGCTGGAACCCAGGGTAGAGGATCTCGATGTCAGGGCGGTAGTACCCGTAACAATCGACGAGCCGGTTGTTCAGGGTGGGCACGCGCTGGCAGTTGATCCGGCTGTCCTCGAGCGTGACGCCGTCGATCTCGACGAAGATGTGCGAGACCCCGCCCCGCTCCTGGACGACCGACGTGTCGAGCGCCCAGCCCGAGACCCACATGACGAACCGCGGGTCCTGGATGTCAGGTCCGCCGGACGGACCGCCGCCGTTGAACACGGTGCAGTTGCCGAACCAGGTCGAGTTGAGGAGCGGGTACTCGACCTCGCCGAACGGCGGGGGGTTCGGGGGGGTGTTGAAGAACTGGACACGGCGCGTCCCCAGGAGCCCCTGCTGCCCCTGGTCGTCGACCGCTTTCACCGTGATGGTGTGCACGCCGTTCGTCATGCGCGTGGAGTCGAGATTCAGGACGAACCCCGAAATCAGGGCGTTCGGCGTGTTCGGGTACATCGCGGCGACGTCGGGCCTGTAGATGCCGGTCACCGCCTGCCGCTCGAGGAGTCCGTCGACGAGGATGTCGACATGGTCGACCACCCGGTCGTCCAACGCCCACCCCGCGACCTCGAGAACGCCGTTGGCCGACACGGACCCTCCATCCATCGGGAAGTCGACGTTCCCGAACGGCGCCTGGTTAAGACCGTTGTTGATCTGCACGGTGCGAGGCGCGAGGAAGTAGCAGCACCCGGTCACGTCGGTGATCCGGACGAGCACGGTGTGGAAGCCGTTCGAGTAGTTCGCGGCCCTAAACGACATCTCCCAGCCCGGATTGGACCCCGCCGTCGCCGCAAAGGCCGGAAAGGCCTGGAGCACGTCCGGGCGCGGGAGGTTGATGTTGGCCCCTCCTGGTGCTGTCACTTTGTTCTGGTCGGCCGTGCCATCGACGAAGAGGTCGACGTTCGAGACCAGGTTGCCGTTCAGCGCGAAGCCGCTGACCCGGACAAATCCCGAGACCAGGGCGCCTTCCACCGGGAACTCGACCATGCCGAGCGTCTGTGCCGGGCAACCCGTGGACAGACACTGCGCGGCCCCCGGTGTGGCGACCATGAGGAGAGCGGCCAGAGCCGGCAGGAGAACAGCCTTGAGCTTCATCAGAATCCCTCCGTTCGGTGCGAGCAATCGGGGGTCCTTCCGAACCGGTCGAACGCGAAAAGATCGAATCCTCGCAATGGCTTAACAGAATTGTAGTTAACACCCTCTCCCGCTGTCAATTGCGACGCGGCCTCGGGAGCAGGATCAGCGGACGGACGACCACGGGGTGGGCTACGATGGACACCATGCCTCATCGCTCGAAGTGGCTGAGGGTCGTGGTCTCCATCGGCCTCGCCGTCGGCCTCCTCTTTTTTTTCCTCAAGAACCTCGACTTCGCAAAGGTCGGCCAAGCCATCGCCTCCGCCGATCCGTGGGCGATAGGGGCCGCCGTCCTCCTTTCCCTCCTGAACATCCCGATCCGCTCGTGGCGATGGACGCGTCTCATCCGGCACGTCGGCCCCGTGAGCCTGCGCGATTCGATCGCGGCGACTTGCATCGGCTTCGCCGCGACGACGCTCCTCCCCGCCCGCGCCGGAGAGGTAGTCCGCCCGGTCGCCCTGGCCCGGATGACGCGGCTTCCGGCCGCGCCCCTTCTCGCGTCCATCGGCCTCGAGCGGCTCATCGACCTGATGGCAATCCTCGTCCTCTTCGTCTTCTACGCGCTCGGTGGGTGGGCGCCGGCTGCGATGTCGGGGGACGAGGGGCTCCGCTTCGCGCTCCTCCGCCGCTCGGCGCTGATCATGGGGGCCGGCACCCTGGCCGCCCTGGCGGCCCTCGGCGTGCTCGCGGCATTCCCTGAGCGACGCGAGCGGTTCCTCGAGAAGGTGGTCGGCCTCCTCCCCGAGCGTGTGGGATCGAGGATCCTCCCGTTGCTGAGCAGCTTCCTCAAGGGCTTCGACGCGATCAAGTCGGGCCGCGACGCCGCCATCGTCGGCCTTTCTTCCGCGCTCCTCTGGCTCGTGATCTCGCTTCAGGTCCACGTCTCGCTCAGGGCCTTCGGCCTGAACCACCCGTTCCCCGTGGCGTTCTTCGTCCTGACGTGGGCAGTGCTCGGGCTGGCGATCCCGACTCCGGGCGGCGTCGGCGGTTACCACAAGGCGGTGGCCTACGCTCTGACCGGGTTCTACGCCGCCGAGGCCTCCACGGCGGCCGCGTTCGCCCTCGTCTCGCACGTCATCTCGTTCGTGCCGATCACCGTCATTGGCCTCGTGTTCCTGGCCGGCTCGGGACTCTCGTTCGGCCGGCTCGCCGAGGAGCCCTCCGGAGGCAACCTCCCGACATGAGATGCCCCTTCTGCGGCGGATCGGATGACCGGGTCGTCGACTCCCGGGAAAGCCGCGAGGGCGCGGTCATCCGCCGCCGGAGGGAGTGCGCCTCGTGCCAGCGCCGCTTCACATCGTACGAGAAGGTCGAGGAGATCCCGATGATGGTCGTCAAGCGGGACGGCCGCCGGGAGGAGTTCGACCGGGCGAAGCTCCTCCGCGGCCTGCGGCGCGCCTGCGAGAAGCGCCCAGTGGAGATGCGGACGCTGGAGGCCATCTGCGACGAGGTGGAAGGGGCCTTCGGGCACCGCGAGGAGAAGGAGATGTCCACCGCCGAGATGGGCGGGCTCGTCATGGAGCGGCTGAAGGAGCTCGACCAGGTTGCTTACGTCCGGTTCGCGTCGGTTTACCGGCGG
>CALFNC010000315.1 GCA_937902605.1 uncultured Acidobacteriota bacterium
GGCGGTGACGCCAGCCGGTGCGGCGGCGTAGCCGTGGGCTCGGTCGTTCTTCTCATCAGGAGGCGGCCGAGGGCTCCGCTCGGTACCGGGGGCCGGGCGGGGCTGGCGGCCGGGTGGCCGGTCTCCGGCTTGCGCCCGACCGCGCTACCAGGGCGGTGCGGGACCGTCTGTCGCGTGACGCCTGCCGTCTGAGGCGACGCAGAAGCCGCCGAAGCCGCTCCGACCCGCCTGGCAGGGGGCCTGTGGGGGGCGGCGTGGATGGCGGCGGCCACCGGGGCTGGCGTCTCGGCCAGCGGCGGAATCGAGGCGGCGACCGCCTCGGCGGAGACGCGAACCGGAGGAGCCGGAGCTATTGCAGCTATGGGACCCGCCGCATGAGCGGTGGGCTCAAGCGCGGGCTTCTCCTCAGCCGCCGCTTTGCGGGTCTTCTGGCGGGCTTCGGCCTCCCTGGCCTCCTCGGCCTCCTCGGTCTTTTCCCCCTTTTCGGGAGCCGCCTCGGCAGCTTCGGGAGGAGACGGCGGGACGACCAGGGGAATGGCCGGGGTGTCTGAGGTGCCGGCGGCCTCGGCGGCATCGGTGGCCGGAGAGGATGAAGAGGCTGTCACCGCACCGGCGACGCCTCCCTCGGCGGCCTCCGCCGATTCGGGGGCCTTCTCCACCAGCTTGATCCGCTTCAGCGCGGCCCGTTCCGGCTTCGGCTTGGCGACCGGTGCCGCTTCTTTGACGGGCGCCGTTCCCACTTGCCGGACGATGAGGCTTTTTGGGGCCTGCGTCTTTCCGGTCAGGATCGCCTGGGCGGTGGACGGGTCGAGCGTCGAGTCGACTCCCTTGACGTCCACGCCGATTCCCTGGAGAAGGAAGAGAACTTCCTTCGCCGGCTTGCCGAGGGTCTTCGCCAGCTGGGCGACGGTGAATTTGGCAGGGGTGCTCTTCACTGTTTCGCGTTCTCCGTGACGGGCGCCGGCTTGTCGCCGCCCTCGGGCTGTTCGGCGTCAGCGATGGCTTTCTCGCCGTCCTCGCCAGTGGCTTCCTCGCCGTCCTCGCCGCCGGCTTCCTCGTCCGTCTCCTCGTCGTCGGCCTCTTCTTCCGGCTCGGGGGCCGGCGCAGACTCGAACTCCTCGATCGTCTCGAGGGCGGCCTCGCGCGCGTCGACGTCCAGGCCGGCGTCCTCGAAGGCCTTTCGGTCCTCGGCCTCCTCGGCGTTCGCCGAGTCGAGGACGTCTCCCACGGACTCGAGGCCGGAGGCGGCGAACGCGGCGATCACCGCTTCGTCGAGGCCCGGCACCTCCGCGAGAGGGGTCGCGCGGCGTTGGGACGCTACGAGCATCCGCTGGAGCGCCTCAGCCACCTCTTCTTTGACGGCCTGCTCGCTCTTGATCTCGATCCGTGCGCCGATCAGCGCCGCCGCGAGACGGACGTTCTGTCCCCGTTTGCCGATCGCTAGCGAGAGCTGATCCACCTCGACGATGCACTCCAGCGTCGGAACCGGGTCGACCGGCTGGCCATCCGGGCCGGCCTCGGGCTCGGCCTCCTCGTCCGCGGGCATGGCGGACACGCGGGTGATCTTCGCGGGCGAGAGGGCGTTCTGGGCGTACGTGACCAGATCGTCGGAGAACTGGATGATGTCGATCCGCTCGCCGCGCAGCTCGCGCATGATTGCCTGAACGCGCGCGCCGCGCATGCCGACGCAGGCGCCGACCGGGTCGACGTCCCTCTCGCGGGAGAGAACTGCCACCTTCGCGCGCTCCCCGGGCTGCCGGACGCAGCCGCGAATGATGACCGTTCCGTCGTAGATCTCCGGGACCTCCATCTCCATCAGCCGCATCAGCAGCTCGGGAGCGGTCCGGGAGAGGACGATCTGTGCCCCCTTTGGGTTCCGGTGGACGTCCACCAGGACGCCGCGGACCCGCTCGCCCTGCGTGTAGCGCTCCGCGCGAGACTGGTGGTCGCGCGGGATGACAGCCTCGGTGCGGCCAAGGTCGACGATCATGTCACCCCGCTCGAACCGCTTGACCGTCCCCGTGATCAGGTCGCCGATCTTCGGGAAGTACTCGTTGTAGATGTTGTCGCGCTCGGCCTCGCGCACTTTCTGGTAGAGGACCTGCTTGGCGCTCTGGGCCGCGATCCGTCCGAGCCCCTCGGTGGAACGGTAGAGGCGGATCTCGTCGTCGATCTGCGCCTCGTCTGGGGCGACCGGCGTCTCGGCCCCTTCGGGCTCGCGAACGATCCCCCAGCTCTTGCCGGCCAGCTCGCTGCTAAGGAGGGCCGGGACCTCCTCGGGAAGCAGCTCGATCCAGGGGAGGCGGATCTCCTTCTCGGGGTCGTGGACCGCCGCGGCCGACGCCGGGGCGACCGCCTGGCCGAGGGGAACGTCGTCCGGGTCGACGGGGGCCCCGTCTGCGGCGTCGTCGGCCTCGGGGCGCGTCTTCCTCTCGACGATCCGGTACGGCGTCCAGGCGGTGAGCTCGCCCGTCTTCGGGTCGAAGCGGGCGGCCATCTCGCGGACCTTGTAGACCTTCCGCGCGGCGGTGGCCATGGCCTCCTCCAGCGCGATGACGAGACGCTCGAAGTCGATCTCCTTGTCGCGGGAGGCGGCCTTGAGAGCGTCGATGATCTCGTCCGCCTTCGTCGGCGGGGGGGCCTTCGCGGCTTTCGCCGCCTTCGCGGTCTTGACGGTCCGCTGGTGCGCCGCCCGTTTCAGGGTCTTCGCCGCCGCCGCGTCGCTGGTTCCGGTCCCGCCCGGGTTCTGGCTCGAAGTCATCTCGTCGATCTCTCCATGCTCTGTTTCACGAACCGCCGCGCCCCCGGAGGGGCGACCGATGCCGCCGATCTCTCGCTACCTCTTCCGTGCCCTGGTCTCTCCGTAGTCCGGGACCAGCCGCGCGGTCTTGACGTCGCCGAACCGCACAGTGTAACGGCGCTTCTGGTCCTCATCAAGAATCGTCACGAGCTCTCCGTCGACCACTTCCAGGAGCCCCTTCAGGTTGGTCGATCCTTCCATGGGTTGCAACAGCCGGACGCGGACCCGCTTCCCCGTGAACCGTTGGAAGTCCTCCAGCGTCCAAAGCGTCCGGTCTAGACCGGGAGAGGCGACTTCCAAGACGTATGGAGTCGAGAGCTCCTCGATGGTCTCGAGGAAGGCGTCCACCACGCGGGACGTCTCCTCGCAATCGTCGAGCGAGACTCCGCCCTCGCGGTCGATCGTGAGGGTCAGGACTCCCCGGCTCCGGCCCTGCCGCCAGTCGATGTGACACAGCTCCAACCCCTGCCGCGCCAAGAGGCTGGCAAGTGCCGAGGAGGTCTCGGTTCCAAATGGGAGCCTGTCCTGATTCGATCTGGTCTCCATGTCGCCGCGCCGCGAAGGTCTCGGTTCCCTTTGGGGAAAAAAGAAGGTGGGCCCACGCCCACCCTCAAGGTTTTTGAAAGTCAGCCGGGGAGCTTATATCACCCCGGTCGGGCGGGTTCAAGTCGGGCCGGGGCTGTAACATCCCGTCCTCGAGCCGGTCCTGAGTACGCAGGTTGGCACGCTCTTCCCATGAGGACCGGCGGACGTGCCAGAAGGTGTCCTAGTGAGGAGACTATCAACGAACTGATCGTCATCCGGCTGACCGAGCCGGAAGAGGTAGTGGTCGGGCCCCCCTGGTGGGCCATCGACAAGGACCGGGCCGCCTTCCTCTCCATCATCATCCATCTCCTCATCGTCCTGACTCTTCTCTTGGCCCCACCGCTGAAGAAGAAGGCCGAGGTCCCGCTGGACCAGCAGCCCGACCCGCTCGGGATCATCAAGATGATGCAGACTCCACCGGACCCGGGGCCGATCCCGGTCCAGTTCTTCCCGGCTCCGGGTCCGGCGACCAAGGCTCCAGGAAAGAACCCTCTCCCGTCGGACGCGAACCGGGTCGCGGCAGGAGGGGACCCGAAGCTCCCGAAGGCCGAGAAACCGAAGTCGGTCCCGCTTCCAGGGATCCAGGAGATGGCCCCGGGCCGGAGCGGGGAACGGCAGGCGGCCGCGCCCCCGAAAGGCGAAGGGGGCAAGGACGAGTCTTCGGGGGAGAAGAAAGAGACGGCCGAGGCGCTCGCGCAGCCGCGCCAGGCCGTCCCGCCGGGAGGGCGCGCCAAGGGTCTGGTCGGCCTCCCCGACTCGACGATCGCGGGTCTGACGGCCGAGCAGGTCGCACGTGCCGCGAAGCTCTCCGGCCAGGGGGGCGACGACGGCGGAGGATGGGATCGGGAAGGAGGGTTCGTCGACTCGGGCCCGCTCTCCTTCGACACGGCCAACTATGACTGGGGGAACTACGCCGCCGAGATGATCCGGAAGATCAAGCGGAACTGGGAAGTCCCGTCGCTCGCGCACTACGGGATGAAGGGGAAGCTGACGATCCGGTTCTTCATCCTCAAGGATGGCCGGGTCCAGGGAGCCACGATCATCGCGTCGTCCGGCATTCCCCCGTTCGACAACGCCTCCCTCCAGGCCATCCTCCGGTCGAATCCTTTCCGGCCGCTTCCCGCAGACCTGGGCAAGGACCGCGAGGGGGTGACCGTGACCTTCCTCTACAACATCCGCCCCGAGGAGCTGAGCGGACGGAAATAGTGGTGGGGGCGCCGAATCGGCGCAACATCTCCGGCACGTATCTTGCCCCGCCTGGACCGATATGATTAAGGAAGCCATGCAAACGAAAACGAAAGTCCTCTCTCTCACGGTGCTCCTGGCGGGCGCGGTCGTCTTCGGGATGATCCTTGCCGGCAGCCTCGACCTGACCCGCGGAGCCTCGGCCGAGAAGGCCGCCGCGCCGGCTCCCGCAGCCGCGTCCGGCGCCGCGTCGGTTGCCGGCCTCCCTTCCTTCGCCGACCTCGCCGAGGAGGTGATCCCGGGAGTCGTCTCGGTCCGGTCGACCGACATCGTCAAGGCGGACCGCCGCCGCGTCCCGTTCCACAACTTCGGCGGCGAGGGAAGCCCCTTCGACTTCTTCTTCCGCTCCCCGAACGACCCACGCAAGGGCGGCGACGAGGAGGAGGACCGCAAGGAGCTCTCCGGCGGCACCGGCTTCATCATCGAGGCCGACGGCTTCATCCTCACGAACAACCACGTCGTCGAGAACGCCGAGAAGGTCGAGGTTCTCATCGGGCCCAAGGACGAGGTGTACCCGGCGAAGGTCGTCGGGCGGGACCCCGCCACCGACATCGCGCTGCTCAAGGTCGAGGGGTCGAAACCGTTCCCGACGGTGAGGCTCGGCGACTCGGACAAGCTCCGGGTCGGCGACTGGGCCATGGCGATCGGCGACCCGCTCAACTTCGAGAAGACCGTGACCGTCGGCGTCATATCGGGCAAGGGCCGGCAGGCGGGTCTCTCGCGTGCCACGCAGAGCTTCGAGAACCTGATCCAGACCGACGCGGCGATCAACTTTGGCAACTCGGGAGGCCCCCTCGTCAACATCCGGGGCGAGGTGATCGGCATCAACACCGCCATCAGCCGGGTGGGCCAGAACATCGGGTTCGCCGTCCCGATCAACGCCGCCAAGCGGCTCCTTCCGCAGCTGAAGAAGGGGAAGGTCGTCCGCGGCTTCCTCGGCGTGACGATCGCCCCGATCGACAAGAACTACCAAGAGGCCTTCGGCCTGAAGTCGAGCGACGGCGTCCTCGTGCAGTCGGTCGAGAAGGAGATGCCGGGCGACAAGGCCGGGCTCCGGCACGAGGACGTGATCACCAAGGTCGACGACCAGGCCACGAAGACCAATCGCGACCTCATCGACTACATCTCCGGCAAGGTTCCCGGGACGAAGGTCACGATCTCCTTCATCCGCGACGGCAAGGAGAAGACGGCGGTCGCCACGCTCGAGACGCGAGCCGTGGACGGCGAGAAGCCGGAGGCGGCTCGCGCCGAGGAGAAGGAGACGAAGGAGAAGATCGGCATCACGATCAAGGACCTCGACCCGGCGCTCCGCAACGGCTACCAGGTCGACCGGAGCGCCCAGAAGGGGGTCGTGATCACGCACGTCAAGCCGGTCTCGCCGGCAGCCGACGCCAACCTCGCCGAGGGCGACGTGATCCTGGAGGTCAACGGCACCGAGGTCGCCTCGGTGGCCGGCTACCAGGCCGAGATGAAGAAGGCCGGGAACGCGAAGTGGATCCGGTTCTACGTCCTCCGGTCGCAGCCGCGGGTCCAGAACTTCATCGCGGCGGTCAAGGTCCAGGACTAGTCCGCCACCGGTGGGCCGCCAGGAGCCCACCGGGAAGATGGGAGCCGCGGAGGCAATTGATGGGGCAGGAAATCGAACGGAAATTCCTCGTCAAGGGGACCGCCTGGAAGGCCCAGGCGGCCGGTATGCTCTACCGGCAGGGGTACCTCTCCAGCGTGAAGGAACGGACCGTCCGTGTCCGCATCGGGGGCGAGAAGGCGTTCCTGACGATCAAGGGCCTGAACAAGGGTGTCACCCGGACGGAGTTCGAGTACCCCGTCCCCGTAGACGACGCCGCGGCGATGCTCGACGGCCTCTGCGAGCGGCCGCTGATCGAGAAGACGCGGTACGTGCTCCCATCGGGTGGATACACTTGGGAGATTGACGAGTTCCACGGGGACAACGACGGCCTTGTCATGGCGGAAGTCGAGCTCCAGAGGGCCGACGACAAGCCTCCGCTCCCGGAATGGGTGGGCGAGGAAGTCTCCTCGGACGCGCGCTACTTCAATTCCAACCTGGTGAAGAAGCCGTTCAAGACCTGGTGAGGGGATGCGGCATCGGATGCCGGACGTCGCCCTGAGGAGGTCGGCCGAGGTGATCGCGAGCGCCGGGGCGCTCCTGTTCACCGCGGGCGCGGGAATGGGCGTCGACTCGGGCCTACCCGACTTCCGTGGACCCGAGGGCTTCTGGCGCGCCTACCCGGCCTTCGCCAAGCTCGGCATCCGGTTCGAGGAGGCGGCCAACCCGGCCTGGTTCCGCCGCGACCCGGCTCTCGCGTGGGGGTTCTACGGCCACCGGCTGGAGCTGTATAGGAGAACTGTTCCCCACGGCGGCTTCGGGATCCTGGCGCGCTGGGCGGAGAGAGCGCCCTCGGGAGCGTTCGTCTTCACATCGAACGTCGATGGGCACTTCCAGCTCGCCGGCTTTCCCGAGGACAGCGTCATGGAGTGCCACGGGTCGATCCACTTTCTTCAGTGCGTCGAGGAGTGCCATCAGGGGATCTTCCCCGCGGGCAGATCGGAATAGCACACGTCTGAACTCCAGTCACGCCAATATCTCGTATGCC
>CALFNC010000316.1 GCA_937902605.1 uncultured Acidobacteriota bacterium
GGAGCCGCCGCGAGAGGCGTAGGACGTCCGCCTCGAGACGGTCGGGCGTGAGCGCCTCCCCCTCCTCGGAGGGAGCGAGGAAGCGTTCCGGGAGCGGGACCGAGACCAGGATCGAGACGCGAGCTAAGAACAGCTCGGCCGTCCGGAGCCGGGCGTCGAGCTTCCGGTAGCGGTGCTGGATCGACTCGAACGCCTCGGCGGAGACGCGGGCCGACTCTCGGAGGGAGAGGCGGTCGGCGGAGCGGCCCAGGTCGGAGAGGAGGTCGGGTGCGGCCATGAGTCCCAGGAAGACGAGGTTCCCTACGAGCAGGAGGAGGAGTGCCCCGAGGGCTCCGGCCTTCGGGCCGACCGTAAACGTCCGGGTCGGTCGTCGAGGGTCGCTGGAATGAAGCCGGACCTCGGTCATGAAGGACGCGGTCTGAGGAAGACGCGCTCCCCCAGCTCGACGCCGAGATGCCGGCGGTCCGGCCCACGGAGCGGGCGGAACGTGGACGACGGGACGAGGCGCAGGACGCCCGGCGTCTCCACCGGGATCTCCAGCCGGTGCCAGCCTCCGAAGGGGATCGCGACGCGCCCGCGTAGCCGGTCATCCCATAGGACGTCGACCATGACGAGCGCCCGATCGGGACGGGCGTTCCGGATCGGGACCGAGAGGACGCCCCCGCCGCCCGAGGGGAGCTCGATCGGCATCGCCGCCGCGGACGACGACCACCGGAACGGGCGTCCGTCCGGCTCCCTCTCCACCGGGAAGAGGCCTGCCGTCGGCTCGTAGGCAAACGCCGGCTTGGAATCGAGCGTCTGGAACACGTGGCCGAGGACCGATCCCATCAGGAGCACGAGGGTCCCGGCCAGCACCACCGGGACGAGGGCCACGAGAAGTCGCTGCGTCCGTCCCTCGGGGGGGATCTTCAGTCGGGCGGAGAGGATCCCGGTGAATGCGGCGATCTCGGGGTAGACCATGTGCGACCCGAAGAGGAATACGACCAGCAGCCCCGCCAGTGCGGCGGCGGCGCCCGCTGCCCTGAGAGCGGTGCCCGTGTGCGCCTCGTGGAAGGCGAAGGCCGCGGCGATCCCGCGAATCAGCCCGATCAGGAGGAGGCTCAAGAGGAAGGCCCCCGCGAGGCCCATCTCGGCCAACACGCCGAGGTAGTACGAGGGGGGATAGTCGGTTGCCCGGACCGGCCGCTCGAGCGACTCGGCGGCCACGTTCGGGAAGTCGTACAGGAAGGAGCCAAGGCCGGTCCCCACGATAGGGTGATTCCGGAACGTGATCGCCGCCGCCTCGTAGAGAATCAGCCTCCCCGAGGCGGTCTCCGACGGCGTCGGGATACGGGAGAACGACCCTTCCAGGCGGGCCATCAGCGCGGACCGGACCCCTCCCCGCTGCGGTAAGGAGAGCGAGACCGCGAATGTAAGGGCGACGAGGAGAGAGATCCCGCCGATGACGCGGACTACTCCTCGCCGCACTCCCGGGCGCTCGCCCGCGGCGAGCCGGATCAGTGCCCACAGGAGGAACAGGACCGCCGACGTCAGCATTTCGATGAGGCCCGCGCGGGACCCCGCGTCGGTGACGACGCCAACGAGAAGGACGGCCCCTGCGGCCGAGGCGAGCCGGAGCGGGAACTGTCCGGTCGCCGTCCGCGCGAGGAGGGGTGCGAGGAGCAGGGCGGCGCCCACGCCCGCTGCCGAGGGGTCGGTGAAGGTCGACTGGACCCGGCTCCATTCCGCCCAACGCGCCGAACGCCACAGCGGAAGCGCCCCCAGCTTCTGGGCGAGGGCGACGCCTCCGGCTGTCAGCGCCGAAAGGACCAACGCCAGGTCGGTGGTCCGTTCGCCGCTGCGAGTCCGCGAGAGCCAGGAGGCCGCCTGGTAGAACCCGGCCGCGACCGCCAGGACCGCGAGGGCTGACAAGGTCCCAGCCACCGCCTGGCTGGCGTCGGTGCCGAGGACGTTCACGGCGCGCGGCGGCGGTACCCCGCGAAAGAGGAGGTAGGCGGACCGGGCCTGGACGATGCTTGCGACGGCAGAGACGGCCGACCCGACGAACAGGGCCCACCATGAGGAGAGCAGCGGCGCGAACGGTTGAGCCTCTCCCACCTCGTAGATGGATCGGATGAGCGCGCCGGCAAAATAGCCGGACACGGCGACGGCCCCCGCGGCGATTGGCTCGGCGAACCCGAACACGAGGGCCGAGACGCCGGCGACCGTCACGGTGAGGACGGCAAGGACGAAGGAGAGCCTGCGGGCCACTAGGCCAAGCGCGAACAGCAGGAGAGCCGCGGCGACGACCGTCGTCCGGTACGCGGGCGCCGGAGGGAGGAGGAACGGCGTGATGACCGAGGCACCGACGATCCAGCCGATGGCTGAGAGGAGGAGGGCGACGGGCGATCGTGGGCTCATCGCCCCTCTCCCGGGCGGCTCCTCAGCAGGACTCCCAGCGTACGCCGGTCGCGGCTTGCGGACCCCTCCGCGGGGACGAAGACCAGAGAGAACGTAATCGTCAGGACACCGCCGGCCCGCGGAAGAGGCCGCACGGCGAGCGTCCGAGGGCCGTCGGCCGGGAGGATCGCCGAGCCGGCGGGCGCGTCGCCCACGCGAAACGTCGCGAGGACCGGGCGGCCGTCCGGCCGGACGTTCTCCAGCGTCACGCGGGACTCTCCTTCGCCGGCGGCGAGGCGCCGGCTGATCCGTCCCCCCGTCCACTGGCGGCGCGCTCCGGCAGACCCCTCGGGCGGGTAGACGCCGATCCAGCCTCCGCCGCTTCCGCGAAAGGGGGCGTCGGGCCCGAACGACGGGACCGCGGCCAG
>CALFNC010000317.1 GCA_937902605.1 uncultured Acidobacteriota bacterium
ATCGTGTAGAGATCGGCTACGCCGCCGTTCGAGATCCACTGCTTCCGGCCGGTCAGCTTGTACCCGGTGACGCGGCCGTCCTCGGTGACCGGGACCGCCTTCGTCGTGAGCGACGCGAGGTCGCTTCCGGCCTGCGCCTCCGTGGCCCCGTACGCCATCAGCAGCCCCTCGGCCGCCAGCCGCCCCATCCAGTGCGCCTTCTGCTCCTCCGTCCCGCCGAAGAGGATCGGGTCGGCTCCCAGGAAGGTCGCCAGGACGCCGGTCGCGATCCCGAGGTCAATCGCCGCCATCTGTGCCGAGACCCGGTAGATGTCGTAGGCGCCCCCGCCGAGGCCGCCGTGCCGCTCCTCGACGAACAGGAGGTGGAGGCCGATCCTGGAGGGGTCGTACAGGTCCCGGAGGACCTTCATCGGAAACTCGTCGTCGTGGTCGAGCTGGAGGAGAACCTCCGGCTTCAGCTCGTCCGCCGCGTAGTCGCGGAGGGTCGACAGGATCGTTTTGAGCGTCTCTTCGTCCAGTCGAGACATGAGAATCCCCTTCAAACCACCGCTTTTGGCAGCATAGGGGGGGGAATGGTAGCGCCCACAGGCCGGGAGCGGAAGGGCGCGGGGGGGAGGCTACTGGTCCTTCGTGACCGTGACCGAGCCGAACTTCTTGGCGAGGTCGGTCCGGAGGGCCTCGGTGTCGGGGCAGTCGATCCGCATGATCAGCTCGCGCATTCCGGCCGGGACCTTCATATAGGAAGTGAGGATCGAGATGATCTTCCCGCCCCCCTTCCGGCAGATATCGGCCACCTGACGGATCGTTCCCGCTTCGTCCGGGATGAGGAGGCTGACGCGGGTCTTCTGCCGGTTGACGCCGGTGACCTCCACGAGCGCCCGGAAGACGTCGTCCTCGGTCAGGATCCCGATCAGCGCGCCGTTCTCGTCCAAGACCGGGAGCCCGCCGACCTTCTTCTCCATCATGATCATCGCCGCCTTCTCGATCGTGTCCTTCGGCGTGATCGTCAGGAGCTTCTTCGTCATCACGTCCTTGACCCTCAGCTTGTCGAGGAGGGCGTGGATCTCCCAGATGTCGAGCGAGGTGGCGACCGAGGGCGACGCGGCCTTCAGGTCCCGGTCGGAGACGATGCCGCAGAGCTTCCCCTTCCGGAGCACGGGGAGCCTCCGGATCTTCTTTTCCCTCAGCAAGCGCACCGCCGCGGCGACCGACTCGTTCTCCTCGATCGTGATCGCTGCACGGGTCATCCACTTCTCTACGAGCATGGTGCTGCCTCTCCTATCAGGTCCGGCTCGGCAAGCCTAAAGACCCTAAAGACCAAGATACGCCTTCTTGACGTGCTCGTCATTCAGCAGGTCCTTCCCGGTTCCGCTGTGGACGATCTGGCCGTTTTCGAGGACGTACGCGCGGTCCGCGATCGTGAGGGTCTTGAAGACGTTCTGCTCCACGAGGAGGACCGTGACCCCCTGGGTGTGGACCTCCTGGATGACGCGGAAGATCTCGCCGACGAGGAGGGGCGACAAACCGAGCGATGGCTCGTCC
>CALFNC010000318.1 GCA_937902605.1 uncultured Acidobacteriota bacterium
GGGCTCGGCCGGCTCGCCGTAGAGCGCGCCGTCGGAAAGATGGACGAAGAAGCCGATGCCAGCAGCCCGGGCGACGGAGACGAATGGCCGCAGCCCCTCGCCGTCGGGCGCGAAGAGCGCGGCGTTCACGACCGCGGAGGGGCGGTGATCGGCGAAGAGCGGCCAGAGGAGCGCCGGGTTGGCGAGGTCGACGCGCACTACTTCCGCGCCCCGGACTCGAAGCACCTGGGCCCGCTCCTCCTTCGCCACCTGCCCGTCCCCGGTGTCCTCGAAAAGGTCGGCCACAACGACTGCCTCGCCGGCGTCCAGTAGCCGGCCGGCGATCGCCGAGCCGAGCAGGCCGCATCCTCCCGTGACCAGCGTCCTTGCCATCGGTCCGCCGTCCATCCTCAGGGGGCCTTCGGGGCCGGCGCCAGGGTCGGTGCCGGAGTCGGCGCGGTCTTCGGCGCTGCTGCGGCCTCGGCGTTCGCCTCGCGTGTTTCCTGATATCGCTTCTCGATCCCGGAGCGCTGGCGGTTCCTGACGAGCCAGCGGAGCATCTTCGACTGGTCGAGCCCGACGAGGATGTCGTCGATGGCGTCGGAGACCGCGGGGTCGGCGATCAGCTTGCCGGCCGTCCCCTCCTTGGAGTCGAGCTTGGCCGCCACGTTGGCGAGGTGGGCCGAAAGGGACTTCAGGTCAGAAAGGAACTCCTTGGCGAACCGGTCGTCCTTCACCAGCTTCGACACGAGGCCCTCGCCGCCGGAGAGGTCGCGCGAGAAGCTGGCCAGGCCGTCGGCCGTCGCCTTGAGCGTGTCGACCATCGCGAAGACCTTCTTCTTCCCCTCAGGGTCGGCCAGGAGGGCAGGGAGGATTCCCTCGCCCGTCGATGTCCCCTTGTCGACCGTGGCGAGGATCCGGTGGAGCGAGACCACCGACCCCTGCAACTCCGTCGAGATCGACTCGCCCAGCGCGTCGTTGCCGACGAGCCGCCCGATGAGCCCCTTGCCGGTTCGGGCGTCGGAGAGGAGGAGGTTGGCCGAGTCGAGGGTCTGCCGCAGCGAGCGCGACAGCTGTTTCCCCGCCTCGGAGTCCGTCACCAGCTCGCCGAGGAACCCCTCTCCCTTCTCCGTCCGCCCGAGGACCGTCTTCAGCGACTTCGTGATGGCGACGACGTTGTCGACGAGGTCGCCGGAGCCGGCCAGGATCTTGTCCAGCTCGGCGCCTTGGTACGCCTTGATCTCCGAGTCGGGGGCGAGGTCGGGCTGGCCGGGGGAGCCGGGGGTCACCTCGAGGAACTTGTCTCCGAGAAGGCCGATCGTCTTGATCTCGACGCGGCTGTCGGTCTTCACGAGGTGCTGGTACTTCCTCTCGATGTCGAAGCGGATCGTCAGGTCCAATCCCGGCTGGCGGGGCACGTCGACGGCCCGCACCGCGCCGACCGTGACGCCCGCGAGGCGGACCTGGTTCCCGCCTACGAGACCGAGCGAATTCGGGAAGTGGACGAAGTACGACCTGCGGGCGATGAAGAACCCGGTCTTGCCGCCGATGACGAAGATGGCGACGGCGAACAAGATGAGCGTGGCGAAGACGATGATCCCGACCCGGGACTTCGTCCGGCTGTCGGCTTTCATTTCTCTGTCCCCCCGGCCTCGAAGAACGCCCGCAGCTCCGGGACGGTCGAGGTGGCCGCCTCCGCTTTTGGCCCCACGAAGACGAAGCGTCCGTCCATCAGGAAGGCGATCCGGTCCGCGACGTAGAGGGTGGAGTTGATGTCGTGCGTCACGACCACCGAGGTCGTCGCGAGCCGCGTGTTGAGGTCGACGATGAGGCGGTTGATGGTCATGGAGGTCACCGGGTCGAGTCCGGTCGTCGGCTCGTCGTAGAGCAGGACCTCCGGCTTGAGCGAGATGGTCCGCGCGAGCGACACCCGTTTTTTCATGCCGCCCGAGAGCGAGGACGGCAGGAGCGGCAGGACCTCGGGGCCGAGGTCGACGAACGAGAGGACCTCGACCGCGCGCTCCCGAATCTCCGCGTCGGTCATGGAGGTGTGCTCCCAGAGCGGGAAGGCGATGTTCTCGAAAACCGTCATCGAGTCGAAGAGCGCGCCCCCCTGGAAGAGCATCCCCACTTTGCGGCGGACCGGGACCAGCTCCTCCTCGGTGAGCCGCGTGATGTCGGTCCCCCCGACGACGACCGTTCCGGAATCGGGATGGTCGAGACCGTTCATCTGCCGGAGCGCCACCGACTTTCCCGTGCCCGAGCCGCCGAGGATGACGAGGACCTCGCCCGCAAGGACGTCGAGGTCGACGCGGTCGAGGACGACCTTGTCGCCGAAGGCACGGGAGATGCCATGGAACGAGATGATCGTCTCGCCGCTCAATTGATCCCCAGGGGAAGCGCCATGAAGAGCTTCGTCAGGAAGAAGTCGGTGACGAGCACGGCGATCGAGGCGACGACGACAGCCGTTGTCGTGGCCCGGCCGACGCCGTCCGCCCCACCGGTCGCCGACAGACCGTTGTAGCAGCCGATCAGGGCGATCTCCAAGCCGAAGAACGGCGACTTGCACAGGCCGTGCAGGAAGTCGTGCACCTCGAGCGACTGGAGCGTCGTGGTGATGTAGAAGCTGGCGCCGATCTTCAGGTCGAGAACGGCAATCGCGAATCCGCCCAGGATCCCGAGGAAGTCAGCCAGCAGGGTGAGGGCCGGCATCATCACGATCACCGCAACGACCCGTGGAAGGACGAGCTTCTTCACGGGCGAGGCCCCGAGCGCTCTCATGGCGTCGACTTGCTCGGTAACGGCCATCGACCCGAGCTCCGCCGTGATCCCCGCGCCGACGCGGGCCGCCACCATGAGGGCGGTGAGCGTCGGCCCCAGCTCGCGGCAGAGGGAGAGGGCGACGACCCGGCTGACGAACAGCTTCCCGCCGAATTGCGAGAGCGAGTAGGCGGTCTGGAGGGCCAGGACCATCCCTGTGAACAGGGCGGTGATGTTCGTGATGGAGATCGACTGCACCCCGAGCCTGTCGGCCTGGCGCAGGACCTCGCCGAACTCCCAGCGCGACACCGCCGCGCGCGCGAGGTCGCGGGCGAGGAGGCCGATCCCCCCCAGGTGGAAGAACGTCCGTTCCGACCAGCGGCGGGTGCGCGGGAATCGCCAGAACGAGACGGATTGACCTATCGGGTCGCTGAATTCGCCCACGGGCGCATTCTACGGGCACCGCAGCTGGCGAGTTCCGGCCGTCATCGAAGGCCCTCCCGAGGCCATCAATGTTTCGACGGGCGCAGCTTCTTCGCCGGTTTGGACCCGCCGAGGCTCTTCGCGATGCCGTCCAAGAACTCCTTTTCGAGTGTTCCGTTCGAGTAGCAGAGGATTGACTTCTGGTCACGGGTCGCGCGGAAGGTCGCGTTGATCGTCACGCGCTCGCCGCCCGCGACCGCCTTCGCGAAGACGTCCAGAAAGACTGCGGTCCGTTCGTCGGTGTTCGTGGCACAGGTCATCGTCGACCCGCTCTTGTCATTCGCGGGCTTCGTCGTGACCACGCCGGACCCCTTGTCGATCTTCTCGACCTGCCACTGCTGAGTCGACATGGTCTCGATGAGGGCGGTCCACGTCGCATCGAACGAAGCCTTGAAGACACGCTGATTCTCTATTTCGGGCCGCTTCAAAGTCTTGAATCTGATCTCATCGAGAGCTAGGTCAGCAGCCTTTCGGATTGCCGCGACATTCATTGGCCCGTCCTGGTCGTTACCCGGATAGTCATACTTGAAGGTCAGCAGCTCGGAAGGTACCGCCCAAGCCTCCTCGAAGTTCTCCGTTCGTTCGTCGAGGAGGACGAGAAGGACGCGCTTCGTCTTCTTGTTCTGCTCTGCGTCTTCCACACGGCATCCGCCCTGCCAACTCAGGTTGAAGCCTTTCCGAAGCTTCACTCCGGCCCCCGGATTCAATCCACGCCGGTGTACGGCGGGGAGATATTCCGGTCGCTCGCCGGGGCGCTGGTCGTCCCCGTCGCCCTCCTTCCATAGCTGCGCTCCCTTCGGGATCAGGTAGCCGATACATTGGGCGGGCGCCGGCCATCCGGTCGAAAGAGCAGCCGCCGCGAGAACTGAAAGAACCGCTTTCTTCATGTCAACCCTCCGGAATGTCGGCGATCAAAGGCCGAACCATCGTCGGCCGAGAGGAATTCTTTCACACGTCTGTCCACGGGCGCGGGTCCTGCCGGACATGAGCGAGTTGGAGATCCGCGCTGGTCGGTCCAACGATTAGGGGCACCGTAGAATCAAGCTCATGCCGCTCCTCTACTCGATTTGGTGCTGGAGCGCGACCCTCGTCCTAACCATCGTCTTCGGCTCGCTGGCCATCCTGACCAGCTGGATCCCGCCGCGGGGGAATGTATATCTCTTCTGGGCGCGGAGCTGGGCGCGGGCGATCCTTCGGTGCTGCGGCCTCGGGGTGAAGGTCGAGGCGGCCGAGACGGCCCGGACGGTCCCGGAGGCGATCTTCATGTCGAGCCACGGGTCGGCTATCGACATCCTGGCGCTGTTCGTGGCCATCCCGCAACAGCTCCGCTTCCTCGCGAAAAAGTCCCTCTTCTACGTTCCGTTCCTAGGCTGGTCGATGTGGCTGGCCGGGTTCGTTCCGGTCGAGCGGGAGAGCAAGCAGAGCGGCCTCCACGCCCTGGAGATGCTCGAGAAGCGCCTTCGGAAGGGGCTGTCGGTCCTGATCTTCCCGGAGGGGACGCGGTCCCGCGACGGAAAGCTCGGGAAGTTCAAGAAGGCGGGGTTCCTCCTGGCGATCCGGACGGGGATCCCGATCGTCCCGATCGCCGTCACGGGCGCCCGGGAGATCCTGGGGACCCAGGGACTGCTGATCCGGCGCGGGACGGCGACGGTCCGGGTCGGCGAGCCGATCCCGACCAAGGGCCTGGGGGTCCACGACCGGGCCGCACTCCTCGAGAAGGTCCGCGGAGAGATCCGGATTCTCCGCGGCGACGAATAGACTTGGACGATAAGGGGGGTCTTCTTGACGACAGTCCCGTTGACCGAGGAGAGCGTCCTCGAGGCGCTTCGGAAGGTGAAGTATCCCGGTTTCTCCCGTGACATCGTCTCGTTCGGGTTCGTGAAGGACCTGACGGTCGGCGGGGCGAACGTCTCGTTCCGCCTGGCGCTCACCTCCGACGCCCCGGAGGCGGCGGCGCGCATCAAGCAGGACGCGGAGGCCATCCTTCGGCAGCTCCCTGAGGTCCGCGCCGTCACGATCGCCGTGGAGGTGAAGGCACCGACGCCGATCTCCGGCGCGGCTGCCGCGGCGCAGGCCGGGCTCCTGAAGGGTACGAAGTTCGCGGTGGCCATCGC
>CALFNC010000319.1 GCA_937902605.1 uncultured Acidobacteriota bacterium
AGCTGAAGATCGCGTGCGACTGGTCCCGCGATGGGCGATACATCGCCTTCCAGAGCCGCGGGAAAGAAACGAACTGGGATATCTGGGTGCTGCCCACGTTCGGCGACCGCAAGCCGATATCGTTCTTGAAGACCCAGTTCGCGGAGGGGCTGCCCGTCTTCTCGCCCGACGGCCGCTTTTTGGCTTACCAGTCGGACGAGTCCGGACGCAATGAAGTCTACGTCCAGAGCTTCCCCGGCCCGGGGGGCAAGTGGCAGATCTCCGCGTCGGGAGGCGTCGAGCCGAGGTGGCGCGCCGACGGGAAGGAGCTGTACTACCGCGCTCCCGACCAGAAGCTTATGGCGGTCGAGGTCCAGGCGGGAAGCGGTTTTGCGGCCGGCGTCCCGCAGCCGCTCTTCTTGGGACGCTTCGACGTTGCGTCCGTTCGGAGCCGTTACCTCCCAACGGCCGATGGCCGGCGCTTTCTCACCGTCGCCCCGCTCGGGCGCGAGGCGATGACCCCGACGACGGTCGTGCTGAACTGGTACGCGGAACTGGGACGCTGACGTGACGCTTGCGCCCGGCACGCGTCTGGGTCCTTACGAGATTCTCGCGCCGCTCGGCGCCGGCGGGATGGGAGAGGTTTACCGGGCGAAGGACACGAAGCTGGGCCGTGAGGTGGCGGTCAAGGTTCTGCCTGAGACATTTTTCGAAGAGAAGGAGAGCATCAACCGTTTCGAGCGGGAAGCGAGGTCGCTGGCCGCCGTGAGCCACCCGCACATTGCGGCCCTTTTCTCCTTCGAGGAGATCTCCGGCCGGCACCTTCTCGTCATGGAGCTGGCTGAGGGTGAGACGTTGGCGGCAACGATCACGAAGGGGCCCCTTCCTCCCGGTCAGCTTCTGAAAGTCGGCATCGAGATCGCGTCGGCGCTGGACGCGGCTCACCGGGTGGGCATCGTGCACCGGGACTTGAAACCGGGGAACGTCATGCTGACGAGGTCGGGCGTGAAGCTCCTCGACTTCGGTCTGGCGAAGGCCCTGGCTCCCGAGGGCCCGGTCGAAGGCGTCACATCCGCCCGGACGGCGGCCCGCGACGTCACGCGCGAGGGAGAGATCCTCGGCACGCTCTCCTATATGGCGCCGGAACAGCTCGAAGGAAAGAAACCCGATCCGCGTACGGACATCTTCGCTCTCGGCGCGACGCTCTACGAGATGGCCACGGGCCTGAAGGCGTTCTCCGGGACCAGTCAGGCATCGCTCATCTCGGTGATCATGAAGGAAGAGCCGGTGTCGATCTCGCAGCTTCAGTCGATGACGCCGCCGGCACTCGAACGAATCGTCCAGACCTGCCTCGCCAAGAATCCGGACGATCGCTGGCAGTCGGCGCGGGACGTCGCTTTGCAGCTGCGCGACGTCTCCACGGTGGACGGCGGACCGCCGCCCGCAAGGCCCCGATATGTGCGAACGGCCGTGTCCGCCGCCTTGCTCGTCCTCGCGGCTACAGGTCTGACGCTGCTCCTTTCGAAGCGGACCCCCGTCGACATCGAGCCTGTGGTCTTCTCGGTGGCACCGCCGGGCCGGTCCGCGTTCCCGTCCCATCCCGGAGAGACCGGTTTTTCCGTATCACCGGACGGGCGCAATCTCGCATTCGTCGCGCCAAACGACAGCGGTCAGGACGTTCTCTGGGTCCGTCCGATGCCGTCCCTCTCGGCTCGACCGTTGCCCGGGACGGAAGGAGCGGCCGGTCCCTTCTGGTCCCCGGACAGCCGGTGGATTGGTTTCTTTGCAGGAGGAAGGCTCGAAAAGATCGAGGCCGCGGGAGGAGTGTCGCTGCGGATCTGCGAAGCTCCTGGCCTCTACCTGACGGGTACGTGGAGCCGCCGGGGCGAGATCCTCTTCGCCCAGCTCGTCGACGCGGCCGTTCATCGGGTCTCCGCGGCGGGCGGAGCGCCGATTCCGGCCGTGAAGGCGGATGCGTCGCAGCACGAATCCGTCTGCCTACCGCGTTTCCTGCCTGACTCCCGGCACTTTCTCTACTTCGGGCGATCCTCCGGGTCTTCGCAGACGTACGTGCGCCTCGGCGACATGGAGACGGGCACAGGCACCGTTCTTGTGGCGGATTGCTCGCGGGCGGAATACGCGGATCCGGGATTTCTGCTGTTCGTCCGCGGGGGCGCCCTCCTGGCTCAGCCCTTCGATGCGGCGAAACTGCGCGTGAAAGGGGAACCTCGCCAGGTCATCCCCGACGTCATGCACCACGCTTTCACCGGGACCGGTGCGTTCTCCGCGTCGGATAACGGACTTCTGGCGTACCGCTCGTCGCGGGAACCAGCGCAGCTCCAATGGCTCGACCGGCTGGGGCACCCGCTCGGCACGGAAGGAAGTCAGGGCTTTTTCGCGAACGTGCGCCTCTCTCCCGATGGGAGGAGATTTGCCGTGGTCGTGCAGGATCCTCGCACGGGAGTCGGCAGCCTGTGGGTGGCCAACGTCGCCAGCGGGATCCTCACGCGCCTCACCTCGGGGGTCCGGGACGACTTCTTCCCTGTCTGGTCTCCGGACGGTGCGACGCTGGCTTTTTCCACCGGGTCGCCGAGCGGAGGGCCGCATCTCTACGAAGCTTCCCTGAACGGGGGCGAGCCGAGGGAGCTCACGCCCGTGGGAACCGTCCAGTGGGTCCAGGACTGGTCCGGGGACGGACGATTCCTCTGTTACTCCGCGTCCAGCCTCGAGACCGGCCAGGACATCTGGATCCTGGATCGGTCCGACCATCTGAAGACGACGCCGTTTCTTGCGACAGCGTTCGACGAGATTGAACCGCAATTCTCCCCCGACGGAAGATGGATCGCGTACTCATCCAACGAGTCGGGAACGTACGAGGTCTACGTCGTCTCGTTCCCGAATCCTGGGAGGAAGGTCCGCGTCTCCAGTACCGGCGGGTCTCGCCCGCGCTGGAGACGCGACGGAAAGGAGCTCTTCTACGTATCAGGCGACAACCGGATGATGTCCGCTCCGATTCGTCTCGGCGAGACTGCCGACGTAAGCGCTCCGCAGACTCTCTTCAGCCTGGACATCGCCGGATGGAGGGACTACGACGTCGTGGCGGACGGCACGAAGTTCCTGTTCGTTCTCAACGCCGGCGAGCAGCGCTCACGCTTCATCAGCGTCACGACGAACTGGCTGGCGGCACTGAGAGAAAGGCGCTGACTATTCAGGCCGGAAGCCCCGGATGTGTAGGGGCACAATGCGAATTGCGGCTCGTTGTAGGGAGGGGTAGGGGGTGCAATGGGAAGTGGCGGGGGGCTGTGGCGCGTGAAACCGGAGCCATTCTGCCTCTTTCTCGGTGCAGCCGACGTATTTTGACCCCGTCCCGTAGACGGGCATTCTGGCCCGGCGGGGGCCCTTCATGCGCTCGTCTCGGCGAGCTCGAGTGGGCCGGCATGTGCGCGCCGATCGGAAGAGCAGAGGCGAAACGCTGGTCTCCGAGGACCAGGACG
>CALFNC010000320.1 GCA_937902605.1 uncultured Acidobacteriota bacterium
GAGCCGGCGGGAGAGGGTGCGTGCAAAAGGGGCGCCCGTCGCGAGGCCGAGCATGAAGGACGCGGTCAGCAGGCCGAGCGCCTGATAGAGGGCCCCTTCGCGAATCTGAAAGGAGAGGAGGAGGACGAGCGTCCAGGCCATCCCGGAGGCGCCGCCCATGCCGACGCACCATGCTGCAACAGTTGGCAGAGGCGGCGGCCGCATCCAGGCGCGGAGGGCGAGAAGGGCGGCGGGGACGAGGACGAGAACGGCAAGGAGGCCGGAGGGCAAGCCCGTGGCCAGGGCCAGGACCTTGCCGGCGAGGCTCCCCGTCTCCCGCTCGGCCCGGGCGAGGGCGAAGGCGAAGGAGGCGGGACGGTCGTCCGTCGAAGGCGGTGACGCGGCCGCTTCCCGTTCGACGGCCGAGCCGAACGCCATTACACGGTCGGGAAGGAGGAGAGCGGCGAAGAGCTCGGGAGCGAAGCCGTCCGAGTTGATGCCGCGCGCCCGGTAACGCTCCGCGAGGATCGCCGGATCCAGGGAGACGGCGTCGGGGTCGAACCCGGCCACGAAGAAGCTCTCCGGCCCCGGGGTCACGCGGACGACGGGGTATGAGCGGCGCAGCGAGGCGAAGAGCGTGGCCGAGAGCGAGGCGGTTTCACCGTGGAGGGCGGCAGGTGCCGTGCGGAGCGAGAGGACGAGCGTTCCGCGCGGGTCGGTGCGCCGGGCGCACTCCCGGAAGAACTCGGTCGTGGTGAGTCGAGCCCGCCCGAGGGTCGAGGGGTCCGGGGCGAGGAGGAGGATCAGGTCGTAGACACCGCTACTCCTGTTGAGGAACCTTCGGGGATCGCTCTCGACGATCCGGACGCGAGGGTCGCCGAGGGCTTTCTGGTCCTCTGGCGGGAGATGGTCCTCGAGAAACGCGAAGGCCGCCGGGTCCGGCTCGACGAGCGTGAGGGTCTCGACGCCGTGAAGAAGAAGATGCCGGAGAGGCCCGTGAGCGACACCTCCCAGGGAGAGTACGCGACGAGGGTGCTCGGCGAATGTGGCGGCCAGGTGGGCGGCCGTCTCGCACGAGTAGGGGTCGGGGAAGCTGGCGGAATAACGTCCATTGATGTAGAGATGACGGACCTCGTCCCCAGCGAGGACGAGATGTGCCAGCGGCGTGTCGACGACGGTGGCGATGGGAGCTCCGGGCGAGATGGAGCGGAAGCGGACCTTCTCGGAAGCCGTATCCAGAGACGTGGAGTAGAGGACGGCAACGGCGAGGCTCGCGGCGGTGCCGAGAAGGACCCGCCGCCCGGGGCGATCCGCATTGGCGAGCGGAAGCGCTAGGAGCGCCGCAACGAGGCCGGCGCCGAGACAAGCCGGAAGGGGAGCGACGGTCACACCGACCAGAAAGGTGGCGGCGATCCCGGAAACCAGGGAGCCGAGCGACTCGAATGCATAGATACGCGTCAAGACGTCGTCGGGAGCTTCATTCGGGACCCGCCCCGCGATCGCTCCAAGAGCCGAAAAGGCGGACCCCACCAAGAGCCCGGCCGGGAGAAGCGTGGCCCCTGCGAGGACGAAGGTGAGTCCGAGGCCGGGAAGCTCTCCTGCCGAGGGAGCAAGGGCCGCCCGGAGGAGGCGGCCCACGATCGCGGCAGTACCTCCCGAGAGCGAGACGGCGGCCAGCAGGAATGGCGATAGCCGGCCGGCGCGGTCCGACGAGAGGCGCCTGGCCAGGATGGCCCCGACGGCGATTCCGCAAAGCCACGAGGAAAGACCGATGCCGATGGAGGCCTCGTCGCCGGCGGCTGAAACGAGTAGATCCCTCAGCAGGAAAACCTGGGCCCCGGTGCTGGCGAGGCCGAGCCCCGTAGCCGCGAGGGCGAGGGATCGCATGGGGCGATGGTCGCCGAGGACGAGCTCCACCGAGGACATCTCTCGGAAGCCTACCAGGCCGCGGACCGCTGCTCCGGATGGATGTTGGCTAACATCGGCGGTATGAACGAGCCAGCAGGCGAGTGGATGACCGCCTTCGAAGGGGCGCTCGGGTATGCGTTCGTGGACAAGAGCCTCCTCGAGCGCGCAATCACCCATTCCTCGTTCGCGAACGAGTCGCCGAGGAGCCAGCCCGTCGTGGACAACGAGACGCTCGAATTCCTGGGGGACAGCATCCTGAACTTCCTGGTGGCCGAGATGCTGCTCGAGGCGCTCCCCGACGCACGGGAAGGGGTTCTCTCGAAGGCGCGCTCGCACCTCGTCTCCGAAGGGCACTTCGCGGAGATGGCGCGACGGCTAGGGATCGGAAGCGTCCTCCGGCTGGCGCCTTCCGAGTCGCGCGCCGGGGGACGGCTGAAGGAGTCCCTGCTCGCGGATGCCTTCGAGGCGGTGGTGGCGGCCGTCTATCGCGACGGCGGGATGGAGCGGGTCCGGGAGCTGGTCCGGCGTTTTTTCCGGGACGACATCGCCTCGCTGAACCCGGCCGAGATCACGTTTCGGGACCACAAGACAGCCCTGCAGGAATTCGCTCAGGCGGCGGGAAAGCCCCTTCCCGTCTACCGGCTCGTCTCCGAATCGGGGCCGGACCACGAGAAGAGGTTCGTGTTCGAGGTCGAGTTCGAGGGAGCCGGATGCGCCGTCGGCGAAGGGCCCACGAAGAAAGAGGCGCAGCGTCGAGCGGCGAAGGCGTTGCTGGAGCTCTTGGGCCGCGATTCGGGCTGACTCTCTCATCTCGCGAGATGGGGGAGGAAGTCCTTCGGCCCCTCGAACCCGACCACCCGCCTCCCTGTTTCCTTTCCATTGGGACCCAGGAAGACGATCGTCGGCATCCCCTTGACGCCCCAGCGGTCGGCGAGCGCCCGGTTCTCCTCCGACGCCTTCGTCATGTCGGCCTTGAGGCAGACCCACCCTTTCGCCGCCTCGACGACCCTCGGGTCCGTGAAGGTCTTCTCGTCCAGCTCCTTGCACGGAAGGCACCAGCTCGCGAAAAAATCAATCATCACAGGTTTGCCCGCATGGGAGGCCTCCCGGAGCGCCGACTCGGAGCAAGGAGCGAAACGGAGCTCGACCTCAGCTGCTGGGCGAGGGATCGCGAAGAGTGCCGCCGAAGCGAGGAGCACGACGGCGAAGGCCCCCTTTAGGACCTTGAACCAGCCGGACCCGGCGCCCGCCCGTTCGAAGAAGAGGAAGTAGACGGCGCCGGCGGCGAGCGGTAACGCGATGGCCGCGTCGGCCATCCGAGGCGGGAGGAGAGGCCTCAGAAAATGGACCGCCAAGGCGACGAGAACGAAGCCGAAGAGCTTACGGACCGACACCATCCAGTAACCCGACCGGGGCAGCTTTCGGAGCGCTCCGGCGGCGGTTCCGAGGACCAGGTAGGGGAGGCCGAGCCCCATCGCCAATGTGAAGAACAGGAGGAAGCCGAGAGACGCCGACCCCTTGGCCGCGACGTAGGTGAGGAGCGAGAGGACGAAGGGACCGATGCAGGGGGCGGCCACGAACCCGACGAAGAGGCCCATGCTGGCTGCGCCGAGAATGCCGCCCCTGCTCCCGGTGTGGTCGGAGATGAAGTGCGGGACCTGGATCTCGAAGAGGCCGAACATCGAGAGGGCGAGCGCCAGGATGACCGCCGAGATCGCGACGATGACGGCGGGCTTCTGGAGCCAGACGCCGAACAATGAGCCCGAAAGGGCTGCGAAGACGCCGAGCGCGGAGTAGGTGACGCTCATCCCGAGGACGTAGGCGACCGCGAGTCCGAACGTCCGGCCTCCCTTGCCACCGCTCTGACGGCCGAAGAAGCCGAGCGTGATCGGGATCAGGGGATAGACGCACGGGGTGAGATTGAGGGCCAGTCCTGAGACGAAGACGAGGCCGATGAGGAGAGGGAGGGACTTCCCCCCGAAAGCGTCGTCCGGGCCGGCGGCGGGCTTGCCGGCCGCCGGAGCGGCTGGTGTCTGTGGGGCGGACCGACCGAACAGGTCGCCGTTTGCGGGGTTGGAGGACTTGCCCGCGGGCGCCACCTCGACGGCGAGGGTCGCTTCGGCACGGGTCGGCGCGAGGCACTGCGATTCGCTGCAAGGCTGGTATTCGATGGCGACCCGGAGCGTCCGCGGCCCTGGCGCCGTGGCCGGGTCGACGGTCCCGCTGGTGAGAACGCTGACCTCGCCCTCGTAGACCACGACGGGACTCTCGGAGAACGCGAACTTCCGCTCGACGTGCGCCGGGTAGACGGGCGGAGAGAGAGAGAGCCA
>CALFNC010000321.1 GCA_937902605.1 uncultured Acidobacteriota bacterium
GAAGAGGGCGCGCACCGTTCAAGGGTACCAGGGACAAGAATGGCGGCGACGGCCCCGGCGTCTAAAAGGTAGAATATTTATAGAATGGTACCATCCTTCCGCAGGAGGCGACCATGGGCCTGAACATCAAGGATCCGGTGACCGAGAAGCTCGCGGCCGAGGTCGCCCTCCTCGCGGGCGAGACCAAGACCGGCGCGATCCGGCGAGCGCTCGCGGAGCGAAAGCAACGGCTGGAAACGCGGATCGTCCGCCAGGACCGCGCCGCCGCGATGACGCGGTTCCTCGAGGGAGAAGTCTGGCCCCTTCTACCGCGAGGGGGAAGGCGGACGAAGCTGACGAAGAAGCAACAGGAGCGGATCCTTGGCTTCGGTCCGGAGGGCGTGTGATCGTCGACAGCTCCGCCCTGGTGGCGATCGTCCTGAAGGAGCCTGGATGGGAGGACCTTCTTGGGAGGATCGGGGAGGCTGACACGGTCGCCATCGGCGCCCCGACCCTCGCCGAGACCGGTGCCGTCCTGACGGCCCGGCTCGGAGCGCAGGCCCCCCGCCTCCTTCGAACCCTGATCGACGAGAGCGACATCGACGTCGTCCCCTTCGTCGAGGAGCATGCCCGTGCCGCGATGGATGCCTTCGCCCGATATGGAAAGGGCCGGCATCCGGCCAGCCTCAACTTCGGAGACTGCCTCACTTACGCCGTCGCGAAACTCTCAGGCGAACCCCTTCTCTACGTCGGCAACGACTTCTCGAAGACCGACCTGTAGGAAGCCCGGCCGGGCCCGGGTGCCCCTGATTCAATTCAGCTCGCCGACCGGACGGCTCCTCCGCTGAGCAGGACCACGGTCCCTTTCGCCGGGGCGAACCACTCCTGGAACGCGGCCCCGAGGCTCTCCTCGTCGAGCTCCAGCTCCTTCCGCTGCTCCTGCTGCGTGGCGTGGGGGACGAACCGGTCGGGGATGCCGATCCGCTTCACGCGGGCGGAGATTCCCATCTCCTCGAGCGCCTCCATCACGGCCGAGCCGAAACCTCCCGCGAGCGCGTTCTCCTCCACCGTTAGGATCCGCGCTCCGTCGCGAACGAGCTGCGAGAGGAGCTCCCGGTCGAGCGGCTTCACCCAGCGGGCGTTCACGACGGTCACCGACGGGCCGCCGAGCGAGGCGACCCTCTCCGCCGCGCGGAGGGCCGGGAGGCCCGGGTCGCCGACGGCGAGGATGAGACCGTCCTTTCCGACGCGGAGGACCTCCCCCTTGCCGATGGGGAGCGGCTTCGCTTCGGGATCGAGCGTGACGCCCCAACCGTTCCCGCGCGGGTAGCGGATCGCGGTCGGATGCCCGGTCGTGAAGGCCGTCGCGAGAAGGTGCCGCAGCTCGTTCTCGTCCTTGGGCGCGGCCACCATCATGTTCGGGAAGACGCGGAGGTAGGTGAGGTCGAACGCGCCGTGGTGCGTCGGGCCGTCCGCCCCGACGACGCCCGCCCGGTCGAGCGAGAAGACGACCGGCAGGTCCATCAGGCAGACGTCGTGCATGATCTGGTCGTACGCCCGCTGCAGGAACGTGGAGTAGATCGCGCAGACCGGCTTCAGGCCCTGCGTGGCCATCCCGGCGGCGAATAGGACCGCGTGCTGCTCGCAGATCCCCACGTCGAACGCTCGCTCGGGGAAGCGCTTCTGGAACCGGTCGATCCCGGTCCCTTCCGCCATCGCCGCCGTGATCCCGACGATCCGCGGGTCCTTCTCCGCCAGCTCGGCCAGCGTGTCGCCGAAGACCGCGGTGTAGGTCGGGGGCGCGAACTTCTTGGCGACCTCTCCGGTCTCCACCTTGAACGGGGAGGGGCCATGCCAGTAGACCGGGTCCTTCTCGGCCAGCTCGTAGCCCTTCCCCTTCAACGTCCGGACGTGGAGGAGGACCGGTCCCGGCATCTTCTTCACGTCGCGGAGGGTGCGAACGAGGGTCGGGATCGAGTGGCCGTCGATGGGGCCGACGTACTTGAACCCCAGCTCCTCGAAGAGTGTTCCGGGGACGAGCGCCTTCTTCAGCCCATCCTCCAGGTTCTCGGCCAGCCCCGCGAGCCGCTGACCCGCCGGGAGCTTCTTCAGGATGTTCGCCACGTCGTTCCGAACCCGGTTGTAGATCTGCCCCCGAGCGATCCGGAGAAGGTATCCGGACATCGCGCCGACGTTCGGCGAGATCGACATGTCGTTGTCGTTCAGGATGACGAGCAGCTTCCTCTTCAGGTAGCCCGCCTGGTTCAGCCCCTCCATCGCCACTCCGCCGCTGAGGCCGCCGTCCCCGATGATCGCCACGACCTCGTAGTCCTCGCCCCGCTCGTCCCGGCCCGCGGCCATCCCCAGCGCCGCCGAGATCGATGTCGAGGCATGCGCCGCGCCGAACGGGTCGTACTCCGACTCCGACCGGTTGGTAAAGCCCGAGAGCCCCCCCTTCTGGCGGATCGTCTGGAGCCGGGCCTTCCGGCCGGTCAGGACCTTGTGGGGGTAGGTCTGGTGCCCCACATCCCAGACCAGCAGGTCACGCGGGGTCTCGTAGACGTAATGCAGCGCGATCGTCAGCTCCACGGCCCCCAGACCCGACGCGAAGTGCCCGCCGGTCTTCGAGACGGCGTCGATGACGAAGGTGCGGAGTTCGTCGGACACCACCTGCAGCTCGTCGAGGGTCAGCCCGCGGAGGTCGCGCGGCCACTGGATCCGGTCGAGGTGGGGGGTGGGGCGGACGTTGGTCATGTAAGCATTATCGGTCCCGCCGAGCCGCCCAGGTCGCCAGGGCCGAGAGGATCCCGTCCCTTCCCTCTACCGCGTGCGCTGCGTCGCACGCCTCCTCGAGAACCCGGTCTAGCTCTGCCCGGGCTCCCTCCATCCCGAAGAGCGCCGGGTAGGTCAGTTTCGCCTGCGCCGAGTCCTTCCCGGCGGTCTTGCCGAGCGTCGCCGTGTCGGCGGTCACGTCGAGGAGGTCGTCGGCGATCTGGAAGAGGAGGCCGAGGCGATCGCCATATCGCTCGACCTCCCGGCGGAGGTCCGCGGGGGCGCCAGCGTAGAGCGCTCCCAGGGACGCCGAGACGGCCAGCAGGCGGCCGGTCTTCATCGCGTGGATCTGGCGGAGGAGCGTCCTGGCCTCCTCTCCTTCGTGAGTCCGGCCGGTCTCGACTAGGTCCAGCGCCTGCCCTCCCGCCATCCCGTCGACGCCGATCGCCCGCGCCACCATTGCCGCCGCTTCCGCGCGCGTCCCCACGTGGGCCGGCCCGCGCGGACGGGTGGAGAGGATCTCGAACCCGACGGTCTGGAGCGCATCGCCCGCCAGGAGGGCCATCGCCTCGCCGTGGACGACGTGGCAGGTCGGATGCCCCCGCCGGAGCGAGTCGTCGTCCATGCAGGGGAGGTCGTCGTGGATCAGCGAATAGGTATGGATCAGCTCCAGGGCGGCCGCCGCCTCGGCCACCTCGGCCAGCTCCGCGGTGTTCCCGCAAAAGCCGCAGACATCGGCCAGCGCCAGGCAGAGAACCGGCCGGAGGCGCTTCCCGCCGGCGAGAACGCTGTAGCGCATCGCCGACGTCAGCGCGACCGGAGACGCTCCCTCGGCCGGGAGGATCCGCTCCAGCGCCGCCTCCACGACTTCGCGCTGCACCGCCAACAGAATCATGCCTTCCCGTCCCCGTCCTCGTCGCCGTCCTTGTCGCTCTCCCCATCCTCCGCGTCCCCTTCGCCTTCGAACGGCCCCGTGACGAATCCCTGCGGCGTTTCCTTCAGGACGACCTCCACGCGCTTCTGGATCTCGTCGATCTTCCCGCGACAGAAACGGGAGAGGACGACGCCCTCCTCGAAAAGGGCGAGCGCCTGCTCCAGCCCCTTCTGGGGGTCCTCCAGCTCGGACACGATCTCCTCGAGACGCTGCAGCGCCTTCTCGAACGTCAGACCCTTAGGGTTTTTCGGTTTCGTTGCCACGACGTCCTCCCTAGTCCTCGAGATTCCTCGTCGCCACCACGGTGGCATCCACCTCTCCGCGCGCCAGGCGGACCCGCAGCGGATCGCCCGGCACCAGCACGGCCGGGTCGGTCAGCGGCACCGACTCGCCGCCCCGGTATGCCACGGCGTACCCTCGGGAGAGGACCTTCAGCGGGTCGAGCGCCGAGAGCCGCCCCGCCGCGAGCCCCAACCGCTCGCCAGCGCGCGTTGTCACCTCCCGCATCTTGTCGACCAGACGCCCTTCCTCTCGAGAGACGCTCTCGCGCCGGAACGCGAGCGCGATCCGGTCGGGCCAGCCTAGGAGGCGCCCCTCGCACCGGCCGAGCCGCTCTCCCAGGACCGCCGGGAGCTGGCGGACTGCCGACGAGAGGCGG
>CALFNC010000322.1 GCA_937902605.1 uncultured Acidobacteriota bacterium
TGTCGCTGTATGCGGCTCTGAATACGAAAACCGGAGAGGTTCTGGGAAAGACGACTCAGCGGCACACCACCGAGCAGTTCGTGGCGTTTCTCTCGCAGGTGGTCGCCAGCCAGCGCCGGGGCCGGGAGATCCACATCATTGCCGACAACCTCTCGGCGCATAAGACCAAGCGCGTCGAGCAGTTCCTTTCGGAGCATCTCAACGTCCGTCTGCACTTCACGCCGACCTATTCCTCGTGGCTGAATCAGGTCGAGATATGGTTTTCAAGAATCGAGCGCCACGTCATCGCCCGCGGCGTCTTCACCTCGAAGGCTGACCTGGCTCGTAAGCTGATGCGCTACATCCGCGCCTACAACCGCACCGCCACGCCCATCAAGTGGTCCTACTCGGATCCCTCGACGCGGATCAACGTTGCTCACACTTCAACTGTTACGGGCCACTAGATTCCTGAGGCTTCGCGGCCTTTCGCTGCAGGCGTTGTAGGTCCAGTTCGTAGTCGAAACAAAACGCCACCTTGCTCACATCGACGTTCCTTGGAAATAGGTATGAGTAGACGCGTGCGGGGCGCACCGCGGTGAATCCTCGCCGGTCGCGTTCGGCGAACAGCACGCTCCCTTTCTCGAGCCGAATGCGCTTGGGGGGTCATCGGTTCGGTACATGTCAAGTGGGTTCGGGGGCGGGGACCAGCAGTATCCGGTAGTGTCGTCGCTCACGTTTCATGGTATAGAGTAACGACTTCTATTCAATCAACGCTTACGAAACCCGAGTAGCCGAAAAGATGCCCCTGCTCAAGCGCGAACCGGACCTTTTTCCACAGGACCTCTTCGACCTCCCGGTCGAGAGCCACCCCTGGTGGGTGGCGCACGTCAAGAGCCGGCAGGAGAAGGCGCTCGCACGACACCTCCAGCCCCTCGGCATTCCCTACTACCTCCCGCAGCGCGAACAGAAGATCCGGCGCGCGGGGCGGAAATTCGTCTCGTACCTTCCGCTCTTCCCCGGGTACCTCTTCTTTCGAGGCACGGACGACGACCGCTGCGCAGCCCTTCGGAGCAACCTCGTCGCGCAGGTGATCGACGTCGTGGACCAGCCGCTCCTCGACGCCGAGCTGGGGCGTCTTCGGACCCTTCAGGAAAGCGGCCTTCCGCTCGTCTCTCACCCATACATCGAACCCGGCTCCGCGGTCTCGATCACCGATGGCCCGTTCCGGGGCTACGAAGGCGTCGTCGTCCGCGCCAAGGGTCGGCTCCGAATCGTCATCTCGATCAGCTTGCTCAGAACGAGTTTCGCAGTGGAGCTCGACCGCGAGGCCCTGGCTCCCCTTGCCGCGCGCGTCGAGAGGTTTAGACGCGTCTCGAGGAGGGCCGCCTAGCCGGCCTACCGGAAGGCGCGGAGGAATGTGTCGCACTCTTTTCGGTTTGTACACCGAAGGGAGCGGAGCGTGGATAACCACAGTCCCTGAGTTATGAACTACAAGGAACAGCTTCTCCAGAAGATCGCCTCGAAGTCGGCCTGCGTCGGCGTCATCGGCCTCGGGTATGTGGGTCTCCCGCTGGCTCTCCTCTTCGAGGAAGCGGGCTTTTCCGTCCTCGGGTTCGACATCGACCCGACGAAGCCCGAAGCGCTCAACCGCGGTGAGTCGTACATCAAGCACATCGGCCCGCACCGTGTGGCCGACGCCTTCGCCCGCGGCCGCATCCAGGCCACGTCGGACTTCGACCGCCTGTCCGGGTGCGACGCCATCCTCATCTGCGTCCCCACACCCCTCGGCAAGCACCGCGACCCCGACCTCTCCTACATCAGGAACACGGCGGACGAGATCGCCCGCCGCCTCCATCCCGGCCAGCTCGTCGTCCTGGAGTCCACCACGTACCCCGGAACCACCCGCGAAGAGCTGAAGCCCCGCTTCGACGCACGAGGGCTGACGGCTGGCGAGGGCTACTTCCTGGCCTTCTCCCCCGAGCGCGAGGACCCGGGCAACCCGAAGTACCACACGAAGAACATCCCCAAGATCGTCGGCGGCCTCGACGCCCCCTCGCAGGAGGCCGCCTGCGCCCTCTACGGCGCCGCCGTCGAGAAGGTCGTCCCCGTCTCATCCCCCGAGGTGGCCGAGGCGGCCAAATTGATGGAGAACATCTTCCGGTCGGTCAACATCGCTCTCGTCAACGAGATGAAGGTCGTCCTCGACCGGATGGGCATCGACGTCTGGGAAGTGATCGAGGCCGCGAAGACCAAGCCATTTGGGTACATGCCGTTCTACCCGGGTCCCGGCCTGGGTGGGCATTGTATTCCGCTGGATCCCTTCTACCTCGCATGGAAGGCCGCCGAGCATGGTGTCTGGGCCCGCTTCATCGAGCTGGCGGGCGAGATCAACACCTCCATGCCCCAGTACGTCGTCGACAAGGCCGTCAAGGCCCTCAACGAGCAGGGCAAGAGCGTTCGCGGCGCGACGGTGCTCGTTTTGGGCCTCTCGTACAAGGCCGACATCGACGACGACCGCGAATCCCCCTCCTTCGAGATCCTCGAGCTGCTCAAGGACCTGGGGGCCGATGTCGCCTACTGCGACCCGTACATCCCGAAGGCGAGCAAGGTGCGCAAGCACGACCTCGGCCTGATGTCGGTCCCGTGCACCGCCGACGAGTTCGGACGGTACGACGCCCTCGTAGTCTCCACGGCCCAC
>CALFNC010000323.1 GCA_937902605.1 uncultured Acidobacteriota bacterium
GACGGCGCCCCGGTTCCCGGTGACGCCGATCGCAATGCGCTGCTCGCCCGGTATGGTGTGGGCGGAGAGTCCCATCCGGGTAACGGCTTCCACGACACGAGCGACGTCCGCCTCGGTCGCGTTGTGGTCCATGACGATCAGCACGGCTACCTCCTCGAGAAGGCCCTCGACGCGGGACGTTTATACTTCAAGTCCCCCTCGGACATGAGCGACGGGGGCCGGGAGGCGTCTATGTTCTGGTGCTCCAAGACGATCCGACTTCTTCGCGTCCCCGCCGGCGTGGCGCTGGCCGTTCTCGTCCTCGCCGCCGACGAGGCGTCGGCGTATGTCATCTTCCTGAAGGACGGCAGCCGAATCGAGGCGAAGGAGAAACCGACGGCCCAGGGGAGCAAGTGGATCTTCGTGATCTCGTCGGGTAACCGGCAGTCGATCCTCGCTTCCGAGGTGGACGAGAAGAAGACCGAGGAGTTCAACAAGCAGGGGCTGGGCGACTCGTACCTCCTGAGCGAGGAGAAGGGGAAGACCATACAGCAGGGCTCCGCTCGCAAGCCGACGCTTTCCGAGTTCATCAAGGACAACAAGAAGTCGGACATGCGCGGAATCCCCGGGTCCGGCGGCGAGCCGTCCCAGAAGAGCGCCGGGACCGCACCTGCTGCCGCCAGGAAGGCCGTCCCCGCCCCGGCGTCCCTGGGTTCGGCAGTCCAGGTCGACTCCGTGATCAGCGAGGCCTTCACCCGGGCCCTCGAGGGGGCGGGCGTCCGTGGGGCGCGCGTCACGCCGGCCGGCGCCGGCCTCCGGGTCCAGGCCATCACCGAGAACGAGCAGCAGGTCTTCGCGGCGATCGGCGCCGCCGCCCGCGGGCTAAAGGAGTCCCGGGCGAGCGGGCGCTCCGTCGACAAGGTCGAGCTCTTCCTCGCCTCGGCCACCGGCGAGAACGCCGGGAAGTTCAAAATCTCGCCTGAGGACGCCGAGGCCCTGCTGAACGGGAAAGTCCCCGCCGCGAAGTATTTCGTCGCCAACGTGATCTTCTGATCGGCCGCTCTCGGCAACGGAGGGGTAGCGATGGGCGTACGAGCCCGACGATCAGGGGAACCGCCTCGCGGTTCCCCTGATCGATGTTGTCAGCCCTGGTCAGGCGCCGGGCGCGAAGCGCCTGCCGCCTGGCTCAGCTCGAGGAGGATGCCTCCCGTCGCGGCCGGGTGGACGAATGCCACGAGGCAGCCGTGCGCTCCTTCGAACGGGGTCTCGTTCACGAGCCGCACGCCGGCCGCCTTCAGCCGGGCCAGGACGGCGGCGACGTCGTCGACGTCGAGACAGATGTGATGGACCCCCGGCCCACGCTTCTCCAGCGCCTTCGCGATTGGGCTGTCGGGGGCGGTCGGCTCGAGCAGCTCGAGCGACGACCCGCCCACCGGCCGGAACGACGCCATCACTTTCTGGGAGGCCACCTCCTCGCGGTGGCTCTCGATGAGGCCGAGCAGGTCGAAAAAGCGCCCGTCCTTCTCTAGCGACTGGACCGCGATGCCGAGATGTGCGATTCCCAGGACGCGTCCCTTCTCCATTCGGTCACTCCTTTCGTCCGCCCGACCGGAGGGCCGAAAGCAGTGCCTCCGCGGCGGCCATCGGGTCCTCCGTCCGCCCCTCGACGGCCGCGACGTGCGCGTCGAGCGAGCCGTCCGTCCCGGAGAGGGCGCTCAGCTCGGCGAGGAGCCGCTCCCTCACGATCGATTCGATCCGGCGCCGGACCCTCGACCGGCGCCGCCCCTCCCCTTCCGGGCCGAGAAGGAACTGGCGGTGCCGCTCCAGCTCGGCGCGCAGCTCCGGGACGCCCGTTCCGAGCCGCGCGACCGACTTGAGGACCGGCGGCACCCATGGGCCGTGCTCCCCCAGCTCCAGCATCTGCAGGACCTCGGTCACGACACGGTCCGCTCCGTCCCGGTCGGCCTTGTTGACGACGAAGACGTCAGCGACCTCCATCAGGCCCGCTTTGATCGCCTGGATGTCGTCGCCCATCCCGGGGGTCAGGACGACGACGCTGCTCTCGGCGAGACGGATGACCTCCACCTCGTCCTGCCCCACGCCGACCGTCTCGACGAGAACCTCGTCGAAGCCAGCTGCGTCCAGGACGTCCACCGCGTCGGCCGTGGCGCGGGAGAGACCGCCCAGGTGGCCTCGCGTCGCCATCGAGCGGATCAGGACGCCCGGGTCGGTGTAGAGCTCCTGCATCCGGATCCGGTCCCCCAGGATCGCCCCTCCCGAGAACGGAGATGACGGGTCCACGGCGACGATGCCAACCCTCTTCCCGTCGGCGCGGGCCAGCCGAGCGAGCGCGCCGGTCATCGTCGACTTCCCCGCGCCCGGCGCCCCGGTCAGGCCGATCACCCGGGCGTGACCGGTGCGGGGGTAGAGGAGACGAAGGAGCTCGGGGAAGCGCGGGTCGACGCTCTCGGCCCAGGAGATGGCGCGGGCGATGGCGGGCGTCTTTCCCCCCACGACCCGCTCGGCGAGCTGTGCGGGCGAATAGTCAGGCGGCATTTGGGCCTAGTGTACGGGAGGGGCCGTCCGGCTTTCCGGCCGACTATCCGGCCATCCGGCTGGCCGGCCCGAGCTGGAACGCCCACTTCGCTGCCGCCATTAGGAGCAGGGCCGCCCCGAAGGTCGCGACGATCGCCGCTCCCGTCGGGAGGTCGAGCTGGAACGAGAGATAGACCCCCACCGCCGAGACCACCGCCCCCATCGTCCAGCCGATCGCGAGGCGGACCCCCAGCCGCTCCGAGAAGAGCATCGCCGCGACGGAGGGGACGATCAGGAACGAGAAGACGAGGAGAACTCCGGCGATCGACACCGAGCTCGTCACGACAAAACCGAACGACACGTAGAAGAGAAAATCCCAGAACCGGATGTTCCAACCGCGCCGCTCGGCCTCCGGCTCGTTGCGGGAGATCAGGAGGAACCGGTCGCGGAAGACGAAGTGGAACGCGCCGACGAGGGCGTAGAGCGCCGCCGTCCTGGCCAGCTCCGGCCAGGAGACCGAAAGGATGTTCCCGACGAGCATCTCCTTGAGGTGCTCGGTCTCCCGCGTCGCCTTGGACATGACGAGGACCGCACAGGCCGCCGAGACGGCATATGCGATCCCGATGATCGCCTCCTGCGGGATCCGGGTCTTTCGGTGAACCTTCGTGAAGGCGAAGATGGCGGCCCCCAGAACCGTGAACGCGAGCGAGAAGACGTAGGCCACCGGGGAGTGGATGTCGTATCCCGCCAGGTAGCCGACCGTGGCGCCGAGCGCGGCGATCTGGGCGAGGGAAAGGTCGACGAAGATGACGCCCCGCTCGACGACGTGGACGCCGAGGTAGGCGTGGATCCCCGTCAGGATCAGGCTGGCGACGAACGCCGGCAGGAGGATCTCGAAGACGGTCACGGCTTTTTCGTTCCGGAGAGGGCCTTCGCGAGAAGGTCGATGTTCGTGTCGAAAAGCGAGATGTAGTCCTTAGCGGCAGGGACCCCTCCGACCGACGGGGGGAGGATCACGACCCGCGCCCCGGTCTTCGACGCGACGAAGTTCGGGTCCTTCTCGTCGAAGTAGACCTCCATCACGATGATCGGGACCTTCTGCGCGATCATCAGGTTGATGATCTCGAGCTTGTGCTGCGGCGTCGGCGGGATCCCCGGCTTGGGCTCCAGGTACCCGACGACGTCCAGCTGGAACGCCTTCGCGAAGTTCGGCCACGACCGGTGGTATGTGACCACCTTCGCCCCGGCGAAGGGGGCCATCGCTTTTGCCCACCGGGCCTCTGCCTCGTTGAGCCGGGCCTCGAAGGCATGGAGGTTCTTCCGGTAGGTGCCCGAGCCGGCCGGGTCGAGCGCCTCGAGCTTCGCCTCGATTCCGCGGGCGATGAACCGGCCGTTCTGCGGGTCGAGCCAGTAATGAGGGTTTCCGTACGGGTGGACGTCGCCCATGGCGCGCGTCACCTTCTCGGCCGGCTTCTCCAGGATCTCGCAGCCAGTCGAGGCATCGAGGTACCCCTTCCCGTTCGGCCGGACCGCGTCGTTGCGGGCCTGGTCGAGGAGCGGCGGCAGGTAGCCGATCTCCAGCTCGAGCCCGGCGACGATCAAGAGGTCCGCTTCGTGGATCTTCAATATGAACGAGGGCTTGGGTTCGACGAAGTGGGGGTCCTGGTAGCCCTTCGCCAGGGATGTAGCCTCCACGCGGTCACCCCCGATCGTCTCGGCAAGGGAGGCGAAGTCGGCGAGGGTCGTCACAACCTTCACCTTCTTGGCGGCTGCGGCAGGCCGGGCGAAACCGAGCGGCGCGGCGGCGAGGATCAGGATCGGGATTGCGGTTCGACGGATGTTCATTTCTTTACCTCAGAAAGGGTGCGCGCCGTGCGCCCCGATGGAGAACTGGAGCTGAACGAGGAGCTCGGTGGCAGTCGACTTCCCCGTGATCAGGTCGTACGCGTTGCGTCGCGCCTGCGCCCGGATCTGCGAGAACTCGGACGGCCAGAACGTGAGGACGAGCGAGTTGCCCCGGTCCCGGAGGGAGGCGTCGTCGGCGTGGTCCGACTCGTCGTGACGATAGCCGGCGAACCAGCGCCGCCCGAGCTGGTACTGGACGAGGACGTAGTAGCCGTCCGCCCGGACCATCCCGGTCGGCGTCTCCCGCTCGGACAGCGTCCACTCGCCCCTGACGAGGAGCGAGCGGTAAAGCCCTCTGCGCAAGGGCTTCCACCGGAAGGTCGCGTCGATCCCGGTCAGCGACGTCCGGAACCCGGGCCCCAGGAGGTTGTTGGCCCGCGTCCACGAGCCTCCGACCTCCAGGTTCGAGTCCTCCGAAAGGTCGCCGTAGCCTTTAAGGTGGAAGAGGGGCTCCACGTCGTTGCGGCTGTGCGCCTGGAAGAGGTTGTCCGAGGTCCCTTCGAAGAGCTGGGCGGTGGCCTCCAGGAAGATGCCGGCGGGAGCGGGGATGAGGCGCGAGACGGAGATCCCCGCGTCGTCGATGCCGTCCTCCCCTCCCAGCAGGTTCGTCATGTTGAGGGGGACGTCGGCGAACAGCCGGACATGAAGATGCTCAGTATTCAGCTTCCCGAACGCCCCCTTGAGCTTGCCGACCTTGACGACCAGGTCGGCCGGGAGGTTCAGGAACGTGATGTATCCCTCCTCGACGCCGACCGATCCCGTCGTGGAGCCGAAGGTCAGGAAGAAGTCGGCGCGGGCGTAGGGGTCGACAATCGCCTGGAGGCCGAGTTCGGCCTCCTTCAGCTGTAGCGCCGGCTGCGAGTCGACGACGTTGTGACCGGCGATGCCGAGGGCGTTCCCGATCACCGAGATGTCGGGGTTGAAGACATTGGCGCCCGGCGTCTGGGCCCGGGCAACGTTGGTCACGGCGGTCGTAACGAGACACACGGCGACGACGAGCGCATGGTCTTTGAAGCCGCGATGCCGAGCCGTACGCCCGGATGTCATCGAATCCATGGATCCTCCAATCCGATCCGGCGGCCGCCCGGGGGCGGTCGCCATTCCACGAATGAACAGCGTTACGCGATCGGGAGGGATCCGGGGGGCGACCGGCCGCATCGCGCCGGACGTTCGGCGCTCCGATTCCCCCCCTCCGCGACTGCGCAATCGACCCGGACGGAAACCGGGACCGCGAGCCGGCCAAGCGAAGGGGCGGAGGCGAAGAGGGAGTAGGCGACGCATGCGAGGCAGTGGGCCTCGACGCCGTCCGGGCAGGGGGCGTACGGACCGTGGTGATGGGCCTCGAGCTGGCCGCCCGGGGCGGCCGTGTCCATGGTGTCGCGGTGGCCGACCGTCATCGCCCCCAGCCCTAGGACGAGGAGGAAGGAGACGACGCCGCGAAGGAGGCCCGACATCACAGGTGGATCTTACATGAGAATTAATCGCAGGTCAGCGTTCGCTCCGGGGCGTTCTCTCTTGCGTCAACCCCCCGGGCGGGCCGAGACTCCTCGTCGAAATGGAGGCATCAGCATGACTCGAAAGCTCCTCGTCCTCGCCGCCGCGATCCTCGTCGCCGCGACCGCCTTCGCCGCCGACAAGCCCCAGACGATGTGCCCCATCCGCAACAAGCCGATCGACAAGACGAAGTACGTCGACTATCAGGGCCAGCGGGTCTACTTCTGCAGCGGCAGCTGCGCCGCGAAGTTCAAGGCCGACCCCGAGCCGGTCTTCGCGAAGTTCGCGAAGGAGGGGATCGTCCCGGAGAACGTCCAGAAGACGGACCCGGTCTGCGGGATGAAGGTGAACGACAAGTCGGTGAAGGCCGACTGGAAGGGCCGGCGCCTCCTCTTCTGCTCCGACAACTGCAAGGACACGTTCCTGAAGGACCCATCCAAGCACGTCAAGGCGCTCGACGAGAAGCCGGCCACCAAGTCCTGAGCCAGCTCACCACCCGTTCGACTTCGCCCCGACGGCAATCGCCGGGGCCCGGGCCCGGCACGGGGAGGCGTCGAGCCTCATCGGCGGACGGCGCTCGTCACCGCGCACGCGGAGCGGCTTCGCCCGGGGGACTCTGGCTCGGAGCGTTCTTCCACGCCGTCCCGGAGCCCGGCGGCGCCCCGAGGAGCCGCCGGCTCATTCCCCGCCGCGAAGCGGTAAGCTGGTGGCGTGAAGGCCCCGGGACTCCTCTTCCTGTGCGTGGCCAACTCCGCCCGGAGCCAGATGGCCGAGGGGCTCGCGCGCGCCCGGTTCGGGGATCGCATCAGAGTGCAGAGCGCGGGCTCGAAGCCGTCGACGGTGAACCCCTTCGCCATCCGGGCGATGGCCGAAATCGGGATCGCCCTCTCGAACCAGCGCTCCAAGTCGGTCCTCGCGATCGACCCGGGGAGCGTGGACCTCGTCGTCACCCTCTGCGCCGACGAGGTCTGCCCATTGTTCCTTGGGAACGTCCGCAGGATCCACTGGCCCCTCGCCGATCCCGAGATGACCGCGGGGACCACGGACGACCGGCTCACTCCCTTCCGTAAGGCCCGCGACGAGATCGCGAGGCGGCTCGACACGCTCGAGCTTCCCTGAAGACGAAGGACGCCGGAGGGGAGACCCTCCGGCGTCCTTCGTGGGAAGGGGAAGAACGGCTACTTCTGCAAGCCCGCGGCCCCAGCCCGGCGGCCTGCCCCCGCGCGGACCGCGTCCTTGGCGGCCTGAATGTAGCCCTCGAACTTGGCCTTCTGGGCGGGCGTCAGGAGCGCCTCGATCTGCCCCTGGACCTTCTCCCGTTCGGCCTTGGCGGCGAGCCGGTTCTGGTGGACCTTGAGGAATGCCTCCCCCACCGCCTTCGGATCGGGGTTCGAGGTGGCCATCAGGTCGCGCAGGGCCTTGCCGTCGGTTCGTGACTTATCGGCCAGGGCCTGGATGGCCGGCTTCTCAACTTCCATCGCCACCTTGATCTTGTCCTTCTGGTCCT
>CALFNC010000324.1 GCA_937902605.1 uncultured Acidobacteriota bacterium
CCCCAGCCGCCGCCGTACTTGGTGTGGCTCGGCTCGGAGTTCTTCTTGTAGCCGTCGTACTCGCGCGGCCAGTTGGTCCCCCACTTGGCCGGGTCGACGTCGCTTTCGGTCACCTCGGCCAGCTTCACGTAGGAGTTCTTCGCCTCTTGCTTCCGCTCGGCGATGTTGACGAGGAGCGCCGCGGCGCCGAGGGCCCCGAGGGCGAAGGCGCCCGCGACGAGGGCGATCAGGAGCCCGCGCTTCTTCTGGGAGGGCTGGCTTTGTGAGGACATGGAGTGCTCCTTCTCGAACGGATATCGGTGTTCAGCGCTGGTGGCCGACCGAGGCGTGGCAGCGGATGCAGGAGACCTCACTGCCGTGGGACATCGAGTCGACCAAGTCGTCGTGGCAGCGGCGGCAGTTGGCTTCGACCACTACCGAGCTCTCCGGGCGCGCCCGGATCACGTCCGGGTATCCCCCCATCGTGAAGGCCAGGGAGTGGTGCCAGCCGTTCAGGGCCTTCACCGCGTACTTGGAGATGGGCCCGGCCGGCGTGTGGCAGTCGTTGCAGGTGGCGACCTGGTGGTGCGGCCCGGCCTGCCACCCCGCGTAGTGAGCCGCCATGACGTGGCAGTTGGCGCACGTGGCCGGGTCGTTTCCCATGTAGGAGGAGCCCTTGGCGTAGTAGAAAGCATAGCTGCCGACGCCGAGGGCGAGGCCGGCCGCGGCGGCGGTGAGCGTCAGGGAAACCGGCAGGAAGGAAAAGCCGCGACTCGTCTTCATCATCGCCTCGGTCTCGGGATGGCCCTTCGGGCTGCCTCTCGCTACGCAATCTCCGAGCCAGCCGCCGGCGCCGTGATGGACGGCGAAACGCGGGGACTTCGGCGGGATTGGGCAGAAACGGGTGGGTTGTGGACCGGACCGATCGGATGCGCGACTCAGGGTATCGGATGTGGGCATCCGACGCAGTAGGCTGGACGAGGTACTCTTCTTCCCGATGGCCCCCCGAACGCGGCCCCCATCACTCCCGCCTCCGGCTGGCCCTGAGGGCTCCGGCCGGTCGGAACTTCTGCTCTACACGACCCCTGATCACAAGACGCCGATCGAGGTACGCCTGGAGGACGAGACGGTCTGGCTCACGCAGAGGCAGCTCTCCGAGCTGTTCCAGAAGAGCGTTCCGACCATCAACGAACACATCCGGAACGTCTTCGCTGAAGGCGAGCTGGACGCCGGGGCAACTATTCGGAAATCCCGAATAGTTCAGGACGAGGGGGGACGCCAGGTCACCCGGGACGTCGACTTCTACAACCTCGACGTCATCATCTCCGTCGGCTACCGGGTGAAGAGCCATCGGGGCACGCAGTTCCGGATCTGGGCGACGCAGCGGCTCCGGGAGTACCTCGTGAAGGGGTTCGCCCTCGACGACGAGCGGCTGAAGGAGGTCCGGACGCTCCCGGGCGGCCGGAACTACTTCGACGAGCTCCTCGAGCGAATCCGCGACATCCGGTCCTCGGAGCGCCGCTTCTACCAGAAGATCTGCGACATCGTCGGGGTAGCGAAGAACTACCTCGCCGAGCCCAAGCTCAGGGCCCTAAACCTCCTCGTCGACCAGTACCTCTCCTTCGCCAACTTCAAGGCCCCGCGGCGGAAGCCGATGGCCGTGAAGGACTGGACGCGGAAGCTCGACGAGCTGCTGAAGCTCAACGAGCGCGACATTCTGGCCGATGCTGGCCACGTCTCTCGCGAGCTCGCGATGTAAAAAGCTCGTGGCGAATTAGAGAAATACGACGAGGAGCGGCGGCGGCCCGAGGCGACGCGCTCCTTGATCTGGAACGGCATCGAAACTAGAATAGGGCCAATCCAGGTAACTGGAGGTGGATCGCCCGTAGGGGCGAGCGTAAGAGGGTCCCGAAACGGGGCCTTTTTATTTTTCGGCCGGGTACAGCACCTTCCCATACCCTTTGATACGGTTCTTGTAGAGTTCCCTATTGAACTTCGGTTCGATGACCTCGAGAAGGCGCGAGATGAACGGCGTGGGCATCGCGTCAATGAGGCCCTCGTCCCGTAGGACAGCCTGCTTCACCGGGTGGGCAAGGATGTCCGCCAATTGAAGCCCAGCGATGTTCGCCGACTTCGGCTTCAGCTTGAGCTGGCTCGACGTTAGGGCCCGCTGCAACGATTCTGCCCTCACCCACCAGGCGCCACGTTCGTAGTGCCTTGAATAGGAGTCCTTGAGGAGCCGATCCTCCTGGCCGCCACGGCTTTCCGCCATGACGTCACCCCTCCGGCTCACGTGGTTGAGGAACCCGCAGTAGCGCTGGAGCCGATCGCGAGGTGGTAGGGATGAGCCGCCGCGTCGCCGTACGACTCTCGGACGCGGAGCTTGTCGATCACGACGGCGACGATCCGGAACTCGGCGGCGGCTACGAGCCCGACGAGTCCGTCGTCGAAAGCCACCGCCAGCTCCTGAAGACGGGACTAAACGATGTCTTAGAATTCGGGGTGATGAACTCCGCGCGACAGGTCTCCTCGTTGTAGGTGGAGGCCTGGTAGCGGTCGCGGTTCGCGGCGTATCGCTCGACGAGGGCGGCGATCGCGGCGCGGGCGTCGTCAAGCCGGGCGGAGGCCTGAGGCATCGCGGCGTTTCCCTCCTGTCGCTGCACGAAGTGGACTAGAAGAAGCGAACACGGAAGATCCTAGCATCGGTCTTCGCACCCGGTGGGCCAGGAGGCCGCTTTTCCCGCTGCCTGTCGGGGGTCCAGGTTCGAGCACGCTCCCTTGTCGAGGTTCGGGTGGGTCAGCGGTAGTCGTCCCTGGAGAGGGCGTAGGCCTTCATCTTCTCGTAAAGGTTCCGCTCGGCGATCCCAGCGGCGCGGGCCACCTCGCCGATCCGGCCATGGTGGAGCCGGAGGAGCCGGGTCAGGTATTCGCGCTCGAACCGTTCCACTAGCCGCTGCCGAGCTTCCAGAAGCGGCAGGCTCGGATCGACAAGGGCCGTTTCCTCGGCGCGGGCCGCCCCGACCATCGACAGGACGCCGCTCCAGCCCATCAGGACCGCCCGTTCGCACAGGTTCCGTAGCTCGCGGACGTTGCCCGGCCAGGCGTACCCCTGGAGGGCCGTGAGGACCTCCGGCGGCGGGACGGGCACGGGCCTGGCGTAGCG
>CALFNC010000325.1 GCA_937902605.1 uncultured Acidobacteriota bacterium
ACGTCAATGGCGGCGCCGTGGCCCTCGGCCACCCGATCGGCGTCTCCGGGGCTCGGATTGTTACGACGCTGATCCACGCGCTCCGCGCCCGGAAGAAGCGCTACGGCCTGGCGTCGATCTGCATCGGCGGCGGGGAGGCGACGGCCGTGGTCGTCGAGGCGCTGTGATCGACAAGGTCGTCAAGGGAACCTCGCCAAAGGAGGCGGCGGTGAAGGCTGTCGCCGACATCCCGTCCGGCGCCACCCTCATCGTGGGCGGCTTCGGCCTCTGCGGGATCCCGGAGAACCTCATCGGGGCGCTTTCCGAGCGCCCGGTAAAGGACCTGGTCTGCGTCTCGAACAACTGTGGCGTCGACAACTGGGGCCTGGGAGTCCTCCTCGGCAAGAAGATGATCCGGAAGATGCTCTCGTCGTACGTTGGCGAGAACGCCGAGTTCGAGAGGCAGTACCTGTCGGACGAGCTGGAGCTGGAGTTCTGCCCGCAGGGGACGCTGGCCGAGCGGATGCGGGCCGGCGGCGCCGGCATCGCCGGGTTCTACACGCCGACCGGCGTCGGGACAGTGGTGGCTGAAGGGAAGGAAACGAAGGTTTTCGACGGCCGCGAGTACGTCCTCGAGCGCGGCATCGTCGGCGACTACGCGCTCGTGGCAGCCTGGAAGGCGGACCGGCTCGGGAACCTCGTCTACCGGAAGACCGCGAAAAACTTCAACCCGATGGCGGCCACCGCCGGGAAGATCACCATCGCTGAGGTCGAGATGCTCGTCGAGGCCGGCGAGCTGGACCCGGATGAGATCGACACGCCGGGCATCTTCATCCAGCGCGTCGTCGTGGCGCCCCGCGAGAAGCGGATCGAACGCAAGACGACACGCCCATCCCTTCCGCGTCCCGCAGGAGGGAACAGCTGATGGGCAAGCTAGACAGGGACGGCATCATCCGCCGCGCCGCGAAGGAGCTGCGGGACGGCATGTACGTCAACCTCGGCATCGGGATGCCGACGCTCGTATCGAACTGGATTCCAGCCGGGATGGAGGTCATCCTCCAGTCGGAGAACGGGATCCTAGGGATGGGGCCCTACCCGCTCGAGTCGGAGGTCGACCCCGACCTCATCAACGCAGGGAAGGAGACCGTCACGGTCGTCCCGGGGGCGTCGTTCTTCTCGTCCGCCGACTCCTTCGCCATGATCCGGGGCGGGCACATCGACCTCTGCATCCTCGGCGCGATGCAGGTCGACGCCGAGGGGTCGATCGCGAACTGGATGATCCCCGGGAAGCTCGTGAAGGGGATGGGCGGCGCGATGGACCTCGTAGCGGCGGCGCGGCGCGTGATCGTCACGATGGAGCACGTGGCGAAGAACGGCGGGAAGAAGATCCTGAATCGCTGCAACCTGCCCCTCACCGGGCGCAACTGCATCCACCGGATCATCACCGACATGGCCGTCCTGGACGTTGGGCCGAAAGGCGGCCTGAAGCTGGTGGAGCGGGCCCCCGGGATCTCGGTCGCTGAGATCCAGGCCGCGACGGAGCCGACTCTCGAGGTGGCCGGGGACGTGCCGGAGATGCCGGCCTGACACCCGGCGCACCGGCATCCTTCTTGCGCGGGATTGTTCTCGCGTCGTGAACGACTCCGAAAGAGGCCGTCCCCCTCTCGTCCTCTGCCTCGTCCTCCTCTCGGCAGCCGTGGCCGGGGCGCTCCCGGCGTCGGCGCAGTCGTCGTTCGAGAGCGACCCGTTTGGCAGCCGCTTCCGCGAGCATTCCTCGTTCGACGTGAAGTTCCGTCTCCCCGAGAAGGGAGGGCTGGTCAAGGTGACCGTCCCGGAGGGAGAAGGGGGGCGGCAGACCCTCGTCTCGGAGAATGTCTGGGACGCAGAGGCGCCTCCGGGAAAGTTCGTCACCGTGGAGTACCAGGACATCCGCCTGAAGGCCCGGAAGATCCGCGCCGACTACACCCGACACGTCGTGATCGCCGAGGGGGACGTCGTCTTCGAGCAGGGGGCGTCGCGGATGAGCGGAAGCCGTCTCGACCTCGACCTGAACGACAAGACGGGCGTCCTGACCGACGGAGCGGTCGACCTGGAGGGTGGGGTCCACCTCCAGGGGGAGCTGCTGGCGAAGGTGGGGCCGAGGTCGTTCACGATGAGCGGCGCGAAGCTGACCGCCTGCGAAGGGGAGAAGCCCGCGTGGGAGTTCGACTTCACGCGGGGCCGCGTGACGATGGAGGAGTACGCGCGCCTCTCGAACGTCGTCTTCCGCCTCGGGGGCGTCCCGCTCCTGTACAGCCCGTACCTCCTCTGGCCTGCGATGCAAAACCGGGCGTCGGGGTTCCTGATCCCGGCGATCGGATACAACAGCCAGCGGGGCGGCTTCCTCGGCCTCGCCTACTTTCTCACCCTGGGGCGTTCGGCCGACGCCACGATTAGCACGGAGACCTACACGAACGGGACGTTCGGCCTGGGGGCGGAGCTGCGGGCGAAGCCGTCGAAGGGGACCACCTTCGAAGGGACGTTCTTCACGGTGGACGACGCCGCCCTGGGCGGCTGGGGCTGGAAGACAAAGGGGAAGCTCGTCTCCAACGACCTCGCTCCGAACCTTCGCGCCGTCGTCTCGTGGCTCGACTTCTCCAGCCTCGATTTCTTCCAGAACTACGAACAGGACTTCCTCCTCACCGCCACGCGCAGTATCAAATCGGAAGCGTTCGTGACCTGGAGCCTCGACCCGGTCTCCTTGAACCTCCGGCTCGACCAGGAAAAGACCCTCTTCGGCTCTTCGGATGTCGTGACCGAGCGCCTTCCGGTCCTGGAGGCGCGGCTCCGCCCGACGCCCCTCTTCGGGCAGAGCCTCTTCGTCGAATTGACCGGGCAGGCCGGGCAGCTCCATCTGGACCGCGGGCCCGGCCAGCCCGCGGGGACCTTCGGCCGCGTCGATCTCTTCCCCCAGGTCTCCATCCCGCTCTCGCCGATCCCATGGCTCTCCATCCAGGCCAACGCCGGGGCGCGGGTCACCTGGTGGGGGAACTCGCTCGACCCGTCGAACCCGGCCGCGCTCGCGGGCGAGAGCTACACACGGAACATCGCGAACCTCGGGGTCCAGATGACGGGGCCCTCATTCTCCAAGATCTTCGAGACGAAGCTCGGGCCGTTCACGAAGCTCAAGCACGTGATCGAGCCCCGCTTCGACTACCAGTACATGACCGACCCGCCCGATCTCGCGCGGGCGCCGCTCTTCGACGAGATCGACACGGTGAGCCCGGATCACTCCCTGCGGTACGCACTGGTCCAGCGCCTCCTCGCGAAGGGGAAGGAAGGGGGCTCGCGGGAGATCGCCTCGCTCGAGATCGGGAGGACGTACTATTTCCGGCTCCCCGACTACGGGGCGTCCGTGGTGACCGGCGTGTACAAAAACTCGCCCATCGACGCCATCCTCCGCGTCAACGCCTCGCAGAACCTGAACCTGGACGCGCGGACGACCTGGGACGCGAAGGCCGCACAGGTCACCTCGGCCAGCCTTTCCGCGACGCTCAACGCGAAGGACAAGTCGCTCTCACTTTCCTATTTCGAGAGCAATCCGACGACCTGCACCCCCACTCCCGACTTCCCCTGCACCTCCGCGCAGATCCGGATCTCCGGTGGCTTGCCGGTCATTCCAAAGCGGCTCCGCCTCGACCTCCAGACCAACTACGACCTTTCACTCTCCAAGCTTCTCGAGCTCCGGACGCTCCTGACGCTGCAAGCCTCCTGCTTCAAGATCCTCTTGGAGTACCGGGACCTGCGGCTCGGCACGATCCCGTCCCGCGATCTCCGGATCGGTCTGAGCCTCAAGAACATCGGCAGCTTCCTCGACTTCCCGGTCTCGCTGCCCTGACGTGAGCTAAACTCCGCCCCTTGTGAAGGGACTCATTCTGTCCGGCGGGAAGGGCACCCGTCTCCGGCCGCTCACGTACACGTCCGCCAAGCAGCTCGTCCCGGTGGCGAACAAACCGGTGCTCTTCTACGGCATCGAGTCGCTGGTGTCGGCCGGCATCCGGGAGATCGGCATCGTGGTCGGCGACACCCATGCCGAGATCGAGGCGGCGGTGGGCGACGGATCCCGGTTTGGGGCGAAAGTCACCTACATTCCTCAAGACGCCCCACGCGGTCTAGCCCACGCCGTTTCGATCGCCGAGCCTTTCCTCCGCGGCTCGCGCTTCGTCATGTACCTCGGCGACAACCTCCTCCAGCGCGGCATCAACACCCTCGTGGAGGAGTACCTCCGGCTCGGGGTCGACTGCGAGATCCTCCTGACGCGGGTCCCCAATCCGTCCTCGTTCGGGGTGGCGGAGCTGGACGCCGGCGGCCGCGTGGTGCGCCTGGTCGAGAAGCCGAAGGAGCCGCGCTCGGACCTCGCGCTCGTCGGCGTCTACCTCTTCAACGACTCGGTCTTCGACGCGGTGAAGGCGATCCAGCCCTCGCCCCGGGGAGAGCTGGAGATCACGGACGCGATTCAGTGGCTCGTCGACCACGGACGGAGCGTCCACGCCCACCTCGTCTCGGGCTGGTGGAAGGACACCGGGAAGGCCGATGACATGCTCGAGGCGAACCGGACGGTCCTGGACGGCCTCGACAACCACGCCGGGACGCCGACCGTCGACGCCGCAAGCCGCGTCGAGGGGAAGGTCTTTTTCGAGGGGCCGCCGGGCTCGGTCGTCCTCGTCGACTCGGTCGTCCGCGGCCCGGTCATCATCGGCGAGGGGAGCCGCATCGAGCGGAGCTTCGTCGGCCCCTACACCGCGATTGCGGCCGGCTGCCGGCTGCACCGCGTGGAGATCGAGAACTCGATCGTCTGGGAGGGATCGACCCTCGAGAACGTCCGGCTCCGGATCTCGGACTCGCTGATCGGGCGCGGCGTCGTGATCCGGCGCGACCCCGAGCGAAAGCCGAAGGCCCACCGCTTCCTCGTAGGCGATAACTCCGAAATCGGCATCGGCGAGTGACGAGAACGCTGATCCTGGGCGCCCGGGGGATGCTGGGGCGCGAGCTTGCGGCCCAGTTCCCCGGGGCGCTGGGCCTGGACCTTCCCGACCTGGACATCCGCGACGAGGGCGCGGTCCGCGCGGTCTTCGCCGCCGAGAGGCCCGCGCTCGTCCTGAACGCGGCCGCCGACACCCGGGTCGACCTCGCGGAGAGCGACGCCGCCCACCTCGCCGTGAACGACATCGCCGTCGGGACGCTGGCGCGGGCCTGCAAGAGCGGCGGCATCACCCTAGGTCACGTCTCCACCGACTACGTTTTCCCGGGCCGCGGCACCCGCCCCTGGCGCGAGGACGACCCGGTCGATCCCGTGAACGCGTATGGGCGCGGGAAGCTCGGGGGCGAGCGGCGGTTCCTCGAGTCTGGCGTGAAAGGGTTCGTCGTCCGAACGTCGTGGCTCTTCGGGGCGTACGGCCCCAACTTCGTCGACACCATCCTCAAGCAGGCCGAGGCGGGGAATAGCGAGCTGAAGGTCGTCGCCGACCAGGAGGGGCGAGCGACCTACGCGCCCGACCTGGCCCGTGCGATCCGCCTCCTTTTCGAGAAGGGGGCGAGCGGCTTCGTCCACTTCGCGAACGCCGGGGGGACCACCTGGTACACCTTCGCCCGGGAGGCGCTCCGGCTGGCCGGGTTCGAAGAGGTCGTCGTCCGCCCCTGCACGACGGCCGACTTTCCGCGCCCAGCTCGCCGTCCGGCGTACTCGGTCCTCGACACGGCGCTATACGAGAGGACGGTCGGCGAGAAGCCCCGCCCCTTCGTCGAGGCGCTCGCCGACTACCTGGCGGTCCGCGCGGCGAAGCAGGCCCCGGTGGCGTCGACCCCGGCGAGCTGAATTCCTGTAGACAGCGTGACGGCATGACGTCATGACGGCATGAAGGTCCTCGGCGTGGAGGGGCGCCGCAAGGCGGTTCACATCGGGATGGGCGGGTTCGCCTTCCTCCTCCCGGCCCTGGGCTGGAAGGGGAGCGCAGCGGCGGCGGCCCTTGCCCTCGCCTTCAACCTGCTCGTCCTCCCCCGGATCGTGGGCCGGTCGTTCTCCCGCGAGAGCGACGCCGGGAGGCGAGTGCCGGTCGGCATCGTTCTCTACCCCGTGACCGTCCTCGTCCTGATCCTCCTCTTCCGGGACCACCTCGAGATCGCGGCTGCCGGCTGGGGATTCCTCGCCTTCGGGGACGGCTTCGCCACCCTCGTCGGACGGGCGGCGGAGAGTGTCCCGCTGCCCTGGAATCCCCGGAAGTCGACGGCCGGAACGGCGGCTTACATCCTCTGGGGCGGGGCTGGGGCCACGCTCCTCTACCGGTTCGTCTCGGGCCGCCCGCTCGAGATCGCGGAGGTGGCCGCCATCGCCTTCGCGGCGCTGGTCGGCGCGGGCCTCGAATCGCTTCCGTCCGAGATCGACGACAACCTCCTCCCGCCCGTCGGCGCGGCCCTGACGCTCGCCCTGGCGCTCGGGGCCCTTCACCCGGTGGCGGCGTTCCCGCCGGAGTGGCCGAGGCAGCTCCTGGTGGCGGTCGCCCTGAACACGGCGCTCCCGCTCCTGGCCGTCGGACTGAAGGTCGTCCGGGTGTCGGGTGCGATCGCGGGAGGGATCTGCGGAACGCTGATCCTGGCATTCGGGGGCCTTCCCGCATACGGACTGCTCTGGGCCTTTTTCGCGATCGGGACCTTGGCGACCCGGCTTGGCCGGAAGCGGAAGGAGGCGCTCGGGAGGGCCGAAGGGTCCGGCGGGCGCCGCGGGGCGGAGAACGTCTTGGCGAACGTCGCCGTCCCGGCCCTCCTCGTTGTGGCCGGCGGAATGGCCGGGAGCCCAGGCTTCGCGGCGGCCTGCCGCGTGGCGGCGGCGGCGGCCCTCGCGACCGCCGTGATGGACACGGTCGGGACTGAGGTGGGGCAGGTGGTTCAGGGGAGGACCTTCCTCCTGCCGGACTTCCGGGGAGTCCCGCCCGGGACCGACGGAGCGGTCTCCCTCGCGGGGACTGGTGCGGGCCTCCTGGCCGCGGACCTCATCGCACTGCTCTTTATCGTCCTTTACGGCCTTCCCTGGAGCGCGGGCGTGATCGTCGCCGCGGCCGCGTGCGCCGGGACGGTCATCGAAAGCCTCCTCGGGCGGGACGGGGCTCCGTGGCGCGTCTCGAACGGGCACGTCCTGAACCTCTACAACACGGCGGCGGGGGCGTCCGTCGCGTGGCTCCTGGCGTGAGAATGGCCTCGATGAGCCCGTCCACCGCGTTGAAGCTGACCCGCCCCTTCACGCTTTTGCCGCCGCTTTTCGGGATCTTTTCGGGGGCTATCTGCGCGTTCGGGAGCGCGCACAACCCGGATCCGTCCAGGGCGGTGACGGGATCCGTCGTTCTCGTCGTCGCCCTCGGGTCGCTCTGCGCCTCGCTTCTCAACGCCGCCTCCAACGTCCTGAACCAGATCACCGACCTGGAGCTCGATCGGATCAACAAGCCCGACCGGCCGCTCTGCACCGGCGAGGCGTCGATCGGGGCTGCCTGGGCATTGACCTGGGTCCTCTACGTCCTGGCGTTCCTCCCGACCTGGTGGATCGTCGTGCCGCCCGTGGACGGCTTTCTCGCCCGGGCCCTCGCCCCGCTTGGCACGCACGAGTGCTTCTTCCTCTTCGGGGGCGGGTTCCTCTCCACGCTGGTCTACTCGCTGCCGGCGCTCGGGCGGACGAAGCGTTACGGGATGTGGGCCAACGTCACCATCGCGATTCCGCGCGGTTGCCTGCTGAAGGTGGCGGGGTGGACGATGGTGGCCTCGTCGCGGACGCTCGAGCCGTGGGTGATCGGGTCGATCTTCGGCCTCTTCCTCCTCGGCGCCGCCTGCACGAAGGACTTCTCCGACGTGGAAGGGGACCGCGCCGGAGGCTGCCGGACCCTCCCGATCCTCCACGGCAACCGGAAGGCGGTCCAGATCATCTCGCCCTTCTTCGTTCTGCCATGGGTCCTCCTGGCCGTCCTGGCGTTCGTCCCCGACCCGTTTGCGGCCGTCCCCGGCCAACGCCTGCTGACCGGCAACTCGACGCTCCTCGCCCTCCTAGGCGTCGCGCTCGCGGCATGGGGCGTCTACACCGTCCGGCTTCTCTCCCGAAACCCCGAGGAGCTCTCGACGACCGAGAATCACCCTTCCTGGACGCACATGTACCTGATGATGATGGCGGCCCAGGTCGGCTTCGCCGTCGCGTATGTCTTCTGATGGGCGGGACCGGGCCACGGGAATCGGATACGATCCACCCGTGAGCTCCTGGCCACCGGACCAACCCGTCCACGACTTCCCATCGCTCTCCGTGCGGTGGGAGGGGCTCGTCGTCGTCCTGGACTCGACGACGCTCAACACCATCGTCCGGAAAGCGCTGGCGAAGGTCCCCGAGGTCCGGAACCTCCTGATCGAGCCGGAGTACGGCCGACTCGGCGTGACGGTGACGGTGAAGAAGAAAGGGGTGCCGGTCTCGCTCCGGTCCCACTTCACGTCGATCCGCCTGAAGGACGGCTTCCTCGGCTTCCACGTCGACGACCTGGTCGCTTTCGGCTTCGTCCCAATCCCGAACTGGCTCTTTCGCCGGATCGCGACCCGGCTGCCGTATCGGTCGACGTTCTTCTACCCGGACGAGCGGGTCGTCGTGATCGACCTCAACGCCTTCCTCCCCGAGGACCTGACGGTGAACGTCCGCGAGGTCCTCTGCGAGAACGGCGAGATGCGCTTCGTCTTCGGCCCCAGCCAGTACC
>CALFNC010000326.1 GCA_937902605.1 uncultured Acidobacteriota bacterium
GGCCTCCGCGGTCATCCGCTGCTCGGCGGGCTGGGGGGGCTCGAGCGTGACGACCTCGGGAACGCCTGCCGGGTTAGCCGGAACACGTCCGAAGTACTTCTGCGCGAGGGCCCATGCCTTCTCCGGGTCGAAGTCCCCGACCAGGATCGCCGTGACGTTGTTCGGCGCGTAGTAGGTCGCGAAGAACTCGCTGGCATGCTCACGCGTGACCTGGGCGATGTCGCTCGGCCAGCCGATCACCTCCCAGTGGTACGGGTGTGCCATCCAGGTCATCGCGTTGAACGCCTCGTTCACGAGACCGCCGGGCCGCGACTCAAGCGTCTGGCGGCGCTCCTCCAGGATGACGTCACGCTCGCTGTAGAACTCGCGGAAGACAGGGTTCGCAATCCGGTCCGACTCGAGCCACATCCAGAGTTCGAGCTTGTTGGACGGGATCCCGACAATGTAGAAGGTCCGGTCCTGGCTCGTGCTCGCGTTGAGCCCCGTCGACCCCGCCTCCTGGTACATCCGCCAGATCTCGTCCTTCACGATCAGCTCGCGCTGCTCCCTCACGAGCCGGTCGAACTCGGCGAGGAGTTCCCGCAGCCGGGGCGTCCGCACCGCCGGGTCCATCATGTTCGCGATCTCGCCGCGGCGCTGCTTCTCCCGCAGGACCGACATCTCCTGCCGGATCCCGGCCTGGACCTTGTCCTGCAGCGCGTTCAGCTCGAGATCCCGCTTCGCGTCCTTCGTGCCGATCGTCTTCGAGCCCTTGAACATCATGTGCTCGAAGAGATGGGCCAGGCCCGTGATGCCCGGCCGCTCGTTGGCGCTCCCGACGCGGGCGAGCCACCCGCAGGAAATCGTCGGCGTATCGTGACGTTCCACCATGAGGACCTTCATGCCGTTCGGCAGGATCCTCTCGATGACTGGTAAGTCCTGGGCCGCCGCCGGCGCAGCCGGGGTCACAAAGGCGGCCAGGACGGCGGCCAGGACGCGACCTCGCGTCAAAATCATGCTCCCTCCTCCACTGTAAGACCGTGAAACCGTGAACGTTCCCCCGAACCCGGATTCAGGCCCCGGCGGGCCCGGTGTCCAGACGGCCATGCTACCTCGACCATGCTGCGAGGGTGATCCCTGCCTTCCTGGGCGATCGGCTGCGCGTTCTCTTCGTCCCGTGGGCGCTGAAGGACCACGACGGCTACACGGCGAGGGCGCGGGAGCGGTTCGCCGCGATGGGGATCGGACTCGACCCGCTCGTCCTGTAGCGGTCCCCACCGCCGCCGAGGAGTGGAAAGCCTCCGGCCCGTATGACGGGATGCTATTTTCCGCCCGTGGAGAAGAAGACCCTCCTCGTCCTCACCCTCGTACTCTTCGGCGTGGTCGTCGGGGCCTATCTCCCGGCTCTCAACGCGGGCTTCGTGTGGAACGACAACACCTACGTCACCGAGAACCCGACCCTGAACGGCGCGGACGGCCTCCGCATGATCTGGACCGAGCCGAAGTCGAACGAGCAGTACTACCCGCTGGTCTTCACGACGTACTGGATCGAGAAGCAGCTCTGGGGGCTTCGTCCGTTCGGCTACCACCTCGTCAACGTCCTCCTTCACGGGTCGGCGGCCCTTCTCCTCTGGGCGTTCCTGCGCCGCCTCCGCCTTCCTGGCGCGTGGCTCGCCGCCGCCGCGTTCGCGCTCCACCCAGTCTGCGTGGAGTCGGTCGCCTGGGTGACCGAGCGGAAGAACACCCTCTCCCTGGTCCTGACACTCCTTTCGGCGCACGCGTGGCTCTCGTGGAAAGAAGCGAGTGCCGCCCGGGAACAGGCCCCGGCGCCGAAGAAGAAACGCCGGGCGGGTTCCACCGAACCCTGGTTCCGGCGCCAGGCGGTCCTCTACGCCGCTTCCCTCGCCGCACTCACGCTCGCCCTCTTCGCGAAGACGACGG
>CALFNC010000327.1 GCA_937902605.1 uncultured Acidobacteriota bacterium
GAGATATTGGCGTGACTGGAGTTCAGACGTGTGCTCTTCCGATCTCGATGCCCGTCCCGCCGGGAAGGCGCTCGAGCGCGCCGACCGGCCCCGGCTTCAGGATGTCGAGGAGGCGGAAGAGGAGGAATGCCGCCAGGACGCCTCCTACGGCCGTGCCTCCCGCCAGCCTCGGGAAGGCCGCATGAAGCCCAAACAGCGTGATGGCCTGCCCTGCCACCTCGTCCACCACGATCTCCTTCGGGTCCTCGGCCCCGAGGAGCTCGGCCGTCCGTGTCGCCGCCGGAATCCCTACCGCGATCGCCGCGAGGGCGAGAACGGCGACGGAGGCGAGCCCCCAGCCGGCGAAGAGGGCCTCGGCAACGACGACAGCCGCGGCGCTTCCCCAGGTCCCGGTCGGCCCTGGCAGCAGCCCGACCCCGAACCAGGTCGAGATCAGGGCGGAGAGCGGCCGCTCACGCAACCGATCCCGGCGCGACCGGGCCGGCGATTGCTTCCCGGCATTCGTTGCTCCAGAATGCACGTCGTTCCTTCCTGACTGGCGAGGGGCTCGCGCCAGATATTGGTCTGTGTGTGCGGACCGCCCTCGCATTCTCTCTCGCCCGACGAATTTACGCCGTTCTTTCGCCGCGGTCCCTTCCACCGCGCCCTATAATCTGCACCGTTAAAACGAAAGAGAGGACCATCCATGGTCACCTTCGACAAAGACAAGCTCAAGGCCCTCGAGCAAGCGGTCCAGCAGATCGACCGCCAGTTCGGAAAGGGAGCCCTCGTCCGGCTCGGCGACAAGCCTCAGGACGCCATCCAGGCGATCTCCACCGGTTCCATCGCCGTGGACGCCGCGCTCGGGATCGGAGGCGTCCCCCGCGGACGCGTCATCGAGATCTTCGGTCCGGAGTCGTCGGGCAAGACGACGCTTACCCTCCACATCATCGCCGAGGCGCAGAAGCGCGGCGGCCTCGCCGCCTTCATCGACGCCGAGCACGCCCTCGACGCCGAGTACGCCAAGAAGCTCGGCGTGGACATCGAGAATCTGATGGTCTCCCAGCCGGACTCCGGCGAGCAGGGCCTCGAGATCGCGGAGGCTCTCATCCGCTCCGCGGCCATCGACGTCGTCGTCATCGACTCCGTCTCCGCGCTCGTCCCCAAGGCGGAGCTCGAGGGCGAGATGGGGGACGCCGTCGTCGGCCTCCAGGCCCGGCTGATGTCACAGGCCCTCCGGAAGCTGACCGCCGTCGTCTCGAAGTCGAAGACCAGCCTCATCTTCATCAACCAGATCCGCGAGAAGATCGGCGTGATGTTCGGCAACCCCGAGACGACCAGCGGAGGCCGCGCGCTCAAGTTCTACTCGTCGGTCCGGATCGACATCCGGCGCATCAACTCGATCAAGGACGGCGAGGAGGTCGTCGGGAGCCGCACGAAGGTCAAGGTCGTCAAGAACAAGGTCGCCTCGCCCTTCAAGATGGCCGAGTTCGACATCAACTACGGAGAAGGGATCTCGAAGGTCGGCGAGCTAATCGACATCGGGATCGAGATGAAGATCGTGGAGAAGTCCGGAGCGTGGTTCAGCTACGGTGACCTCCGGATCGGACAGGGTCGCGAGAACGCCAAGCAGTTCCTGCGCGACAACCCGGACGTGGCGGCCGAGATCGAGGTCAAGATCCGCGAGCGGATGGGACTTCCGACTGCCGACGTCATCGTGCCGGCGACCCCGAAGGAAACGAAACCGGCACCGCCGCCGCCCGCCCCGGAGAAGAAGAAATCCTGAACTGACCAGTTCCACGACAGTCTTGCGGGCCGCCTCCCAAGCGGGGCGGCCCGGTTTCTTTCTCGTTTCCTCGCAAACCTCGGCCGCGTTCCTGCGTCTACAAGAACATGGCGTCCCGTCTCGTGATCACTTCCCCCTCCCCGCCCGATCTCGCCGGCCACTCTTGGCTCCACGCCGGTGCCATCCCCTGGAGCCGCGCGATGGCCCTTCGAAAGTGGAGAACGGCCCTCGCGTGGATCGTCGCCGCCCAGGCCGGGGCCACCCTGGTCAAGGTCTTCGTCGACCTCGTCACCGAGACCGGCGACGCCTGGTCGGGGCTCCTGTCGATCGGCGAGGCGGCCCTTCTCGCCGCAGTCCTGGTCCTGATGACCCGGCACGCCGAGGGAAAGCTCCTCAGCCGCCCCCCGAAATCCCTCCTCGGCTGGCAGCTCGGCGCCTTCGTCTCGATGGCGATCTGGGAAACGGGCCTCTCGCTCCTGCACCCCGCAGCGGACTGGCTGGGGGACACCCGCTTCTTGATCGGCCACGCGCTGGCCGGCATCAGCTTCCTGCTCGTATCCGGCTGGCTCGTCGGGACCAAGCTGATGCTCGCCGGGATCGAGGACGACCAGGCCTCCTGATCTCTACAATGGGGGCCGATGAAAGCAATCGGCCTCGCCGTCCTCGTCGCGCTCGCCCCGTGGGCGCGCGCCGACCATGCGTACCTCGCCCCGTGGGTCGTCGTCGAGCCTGGTGATCCAGGACCGGTCGCCTCCTCCGCTCCCGCGCCAACGCTCTCCCCCAACAGCCCGGGGATCCTCCTCGAGGTTCCGCATGATGCCCTCGGGACCCAGAGCGTCGACGCGGCGGCCCGCACGCTCGTCACCCGCGCGCACGCCGGAGGTTGGAGGGCCGGGATCTCGGTGGAGCTCCACGACGAGCCGGAGCCGGCCGCGGGCGTTGCTACCGACGCGATGACCGCCGAGAAACTATTTCCGGGGCTCGGCACGCTTCTCTCGGCCGCCAGCGGCGCCGACCTCTACTTCCTGTCGTTTCCGAGGTTGACCGACGACCCGAGGCCGTACCGATGGGTGATCCGGAAGGTGGCCTCCGAGATCCGCGCCGCGAACCCAGGGAGCCGGATCGGCGTCCTGTTCTCCGGGTCCGAGGCGGCACCCTTCTTTCCCACCATGGCCGCGCAAATTCTTTCGGAAGAGGTC